>QBLV01000012.1:46859-54157 GCA_003241815.1 Hyphomicrobiales bacterium
GCTGCGCTTCAAGGCCGGGATGATTGCGACGCTTGCCGCCTGTGCGGCTGCCGGCGTCGTCCTGACGCGGCTGGTGCCCTGAGCCGCGCTTTCAGCGGCGCGGAGGCTCGCCCTGCTCGATGATGCGGTATTCCGCGTCGATGATCTCGGCATGCGCTTCCTGCTGCCCCTGCTGCGGGAACGGGCCGGGCTGGCCGAAGCCTGCGGCCTTCATCCGGGCGCGCAGGCGCCAGACCGCGATCGTTCCGACGATCGCCACGACGGGGATCAGGATCAGGGCGAGGCTGGCGGCGACCAGGAACAGCACGACGCCGACGACGAGGCTCGCCGCCATGGCGAGCCAGGCGGCCCAGCGCGGCATGCGGGCGGTGCGGCCGCTGAGCTGCTCGTGGAGATTGACGCGGATCATGTCGCTTTCGTCCGATTGAGGAAATCAGAAGCTAGGTACGAATTGCGGCGAAGGCGAGATCACCGAACGTCAGCCCGTGCGGCCGTCACGCGTCGCGCCAGTCGTAAAGCCAGCCATAGCGCTCGCGCAGCCCGTCAGAGCCCAGGCGACGCAGCGCGATGTCGCGCCCGACGCTCCAGGGCCAGCCGAGATGATAGGTCCGGCCATTGCTGCGGCTGGCGTCCTGAACGCGCGCCACGCGGGCCGATCGCGCCGCCGCATAGGCTGCCATCGCAACCGGTACGCCACGCGCGCCCACCGCCTGGAGCGCCTCGGCCAGCAGGCGGGCGAGCACGGCGGCATCCTCGATCGCCAGCGAGGCGCCCTGCGCGAGGAAAGGCAGGACGGGGTGGGCGGCATCGCCGAGAAGCGCGATCCGGCCTTTGGCCATGGCGGCGGGCTTGCGGTCGAACAGCGACCAGACCTGCCAGCCCTGGGCCGAGGCGACCAGTTCGCGCAAGCCCTGCGAGCCGCCCGCGACATGGTTGGTCAGGACATCGACATCGCCGTCGCGCGACCAGCCCTCGCGGGCCTCCTTCGCCTGTCTGACCACGACGACATTGGTCTCGCGGCCGCCGGCGACCGGGTAATGCACCGTGTGGCGCCCGGCGCCGAGGTGCAGATTGACGCGGGGCCTGTCGGTTTTCGTGCCGGGTGCCAGCGCGCGCCAGGCCTCGTAGCCGGTGAAGACGGGAGGCGAGGCGTCCCCGGTCAGATCGCGCACCCGCGACCACAGACCGTCGGCGCCGATCAGGCCCAGTCCATGGAAGCGTTCCGAATGGCCGTTCTGGCCGGTGAGCGTGGTCGAGACACCATCCTCGTCCTGCGCGATGTCCTGCACGCCGCGCCCCACCACAAGGCGGATGTTGGGCATGGAGCGAGCGGCGTCGAGCAGCACCGTATGGAGGTCGTTGCGCTTCAGCATCCGGAACGGCGTCGGCAGTCGCACCGGGTCCGATCGCATCTCCAGCAGTTCCCGTCCGTCCGCCCAGCGCCGGACGACCAAGCCGTGCGAGCTGACGCTGACGCGCTTCAGCGGCAGGGGCAGGTCGAGCCCATCCAGCACGCGGCCGGAGTTCGGGGAGATCTGCAGGCCGGCACCGAGTTCGCCGAAGCCGGTGCGCTTTTCGATCACGGTGGCGGAGATGCCGCGATGGGCCAGGGACAAAGCCATGGTCAGCCCGCCGATCCCGGCGCCGACGATCAGAAAATGAGGAGCAGACACCAGCGCACCGCCTTCGAGTCGGAACAGGACAGGCGCGGGTGCCCCTCAGAACGCGCGCCGCAGTGCAGCCCGAGCGGTCGGCCCGGGATGGAAACGCTCAGGCGGCGGCCTGGGCCGTCTCGTGATGCGCGCAGTCCGGCGGGGAGCAGGCGCCGGCCTTCAGCGAGGCGTCGTATTTGAACAGGGTCGAGCAATAGGGGCAGACGATCTCGTGGTCCGAACCCATGTCGAGATAGACATGGGGGTGGTCGAAGGGCGGCTTGGCGCCGATGCACATGAACTCATGCGCGCCGACATGGATGACGGCGACGCCGGAGTCGTTGTGGAAATGCGGAATGCCGTGATCGGCCATGGTCGTCGCTCTTGCCCTGTGAGGTCTTGCCTCGTGATGTCGCCGCAAACTACCGCGCCGGGCCGCCTCGCGCCAGTGCGCGATTGTCTCAGCGGGGATCGTTCGGGCGCAGACAGGCCTGGGCCAGGCCCGAGACGCGGTCTCTGTCCGCCTCGTCCATGGCGTTGCCGATGACCTTTTGCCAGAGGTTTTCGCGCTTCAGCGAATCGACCGTGCAGGCGCAGAGCCGCTCGCAGGCATCGGCGCTTAGGGGCCCTTGCCCGCAATTGCGCTGACAAGAGAGCATGAAGGACCGCTCCTCGTTGACAGGTGGTGGCGGCATCACCTGGAGCGCGAGCATCAGCAGGCCGATGAAGACGGGCTGGTGGACGAGATAGACTAAAAGGCTGTGCCGACCGCCCCAGACCACGAGCCGCGCCGGCAGGGTGCGGGGGCGCCAGCGGGCCAGGCGGGCGGCCTCCAGCTGCGGCAGCGCCAGCCGCGCCAGCACGATGCCTGCCAGCACGCAGCCGAACCAGGGGAAAACCGGCACGAAATCCGCGGTCGCGATGGGCATTCGCGAGAAGCCGAGCCAGGCCAGGAAGGGTTCGTCCAGCAGCGGATGGGCGATGAGGAAGGGCAGGGCGAAGACGATGGCCGCCACGCCTGCCACCGCGATCACCGGCAGGCGCAGGAAAGGCAGCGCCAGCACGCTGCCCAGCGCGACCTGATGCAGGATGCCGAAGAAGATGAAGTTGCGCGGCATGGCGAAAAAAGTCGCCAGCGTCACCAGCGCGGCGGCTCCCGAGACCATGGCGAGGCGCTTGAGAAAAGCGCGCCGGTTGAGGCCGTTGCGCGTCGCCAGCACAAGGCTGAACCCTACCAGAGTCAGAAACGAACCCGCGATCAGCCGCGCGAACCAGCGCCAGCCGGGATCAGAGGGCACATGCGTCTCGATCAGCCCGAAATAAGACAGGTCATAGGCGAAGTGGAAGACGAACATTGCCAGGAGCGCGATGCCGCGCGCCAGATCGACCACATCGAGACGGGATCGGGAGAGGGGCGGTCCGGCGGAGGTCGTGACATCGGAGGTCGTGGCATCGGTCATGGTCGCCCTTCATAGGCAGCCGGGATCGGAGCCGCTACCCAAAGCGCGTCCGGCATGGCAGGGAAAGACCGCCCTCCTGCCCATCACGACGGTTTTCCATGCAGCGCTTTTCTTCCGACGGCGTCGAACTCGCCTTCATCGATCTCGCCCCGACGGGCGATGCGCCCAAACACGAGACGATCGTGCTCGTCCACGGCTTCGGCTCCAGCCACATGGTCAACTGGGTGAACACCCAGTGGACGAAGACGCTGACTCATGCCGGCTACCGCGTCGTCGCGCTCGACAATCGCGGCCATGGCCAAAGCGAGAAGCTCTACGATCCGGCCGCCTATTCCTCTGTGATCATGGCCGAGGATGTGCGCCGGCTGATGGACCATCTCGATATCCCGCGCGCGGCCGTGATGGGCTATTCGATGGGCGCACGCATTTCGGCGCATCTGGCGCTGGCGCATCCGCAGCGGCTCAAAGCGCTGATGTTGGGCGGGCTCGGCATCCATCTGGTCGAGGGCGTCGGCCTGCCACTGGGCATTGCGGACGCCATGGAGGCGCCCTCGCTCGATGTCCTGACCGATCCGATGCAGCGCATGTTCCGCGCCTTTGCGGACGCGACCAAGAGCGACCTCAAGGCGCTGGCGGCCTGCATCAGGGGCTCGCGCCAGACGCTAAGCGCAGCCGAGGTCGGTCGCATCACGGTTCCAACCCTCGTCAGCGTCGGCACCAGGGATGTTGTCGCGGGCTCCGGCCCCGAACTGGCGGCGCTGATTTCGGGCGCGGAAGCATTCGATGTCGAGGGCCGCGACCACAACCTCGCGGTCGGCGACAAGAGCCACAAGCAGGCGGTGCTCGCCTTTCTGGCGCGTTTGTGAGAATGGGTTTTTCGGCCTGTGGCATTGCGGAAAAGCGTCCGGCGCCAATGTCTTGTCGGCGGACGCTCAGGAACTGAATCCACGCCCTCACACGCTGATTCATATCGATCCCGCAATCAGGTTTGGCGCGGAGGCCGCATCCGGTGCTAGTGTTTGGGTCGCGAAACGAGCTTTTCCGGAGAACAACCATGTCGTCAGGGCGCTCCGTCGCGGAAGCACGCGACCTCGCATCCGGGCTCGACCGGCTCGATCCCATCTGGTCCAGGCTTCGGCGCGAGGCGGAGGCCGCGGTTGCGGCCGAGCCGGCGCTGGGTAGCCTGATCCTGGCCTCCGTGCTCAACCAGCCGAGCTTCGAGGCCGCCGTCAGCCACCGCGTCGCGGCGCGGCTCGGCCATCCGGCCGTGACCGCCGATCTGATCGAGCAGGCTTTCGCCGAGGCGGTCGCGTCCGACGAGACGGTGGGTCAGGGTATGCGCGCCGATGTCGTCGCCGTGCTCGACCGCGACCCCGCCTGCTACCGCGCGCTGGAGCCCGTGCTGTTCTTCAAGGGCTTCCACGCTTTGCAGTCGCACCGGCTGGCCCATTGGCTGTGGCATCAGGACCGGCGCGATTTCGCGCTCTATCTGCAGAGCCGCGCTTCGGAGGTGTTCCAGACCGACATCAATCCGGCGGCGAGGATCGGCAAGGGCATCTTCCTGGACCACGCCACCGGCCTCGTCGTCGGCGAGACGGCGGTGATCGAGGACGATGTCTCGATGCTGCACAGCGTGACGCTGGGCGGCACCGGCAAGCAGGGCGGCGACCGCCATCCCAAGATCCGCAAGGGCGTGCTGATCGGCGCCGGCGCCAAGATCCTCGGCAATATCGAGGTCGGGCAATGCAGCCGCGTCGCGGCGGGTTCCGTCGTGCTCGCGGCCGTGCCGCGCAACAAGACCGTGGCGGGCGTTCCGGCCAAGGTCGTCGGTGAGGCCGGCTGCGCCGAGCCCTCGCGCTCGATGGACCAGATCCTCGGCGGCGATTGCGGCTCCTTTATCTGATCGCGGAGGGCCGTGCCTTCGGAAGAGGTTGCCCTCCCGGTCCCGTCATGGCATCGGTCCCGCCAACCGATGAGGATCGACATCATGGACAAGACCGAACTCGCCAAGCTCGAGGGCTATCTGCGGCGCACCTTCAACAATCACGGCATCAGCGTCCGCGCGCGGATGAAGAAGAACGACTCGGCCGAGGTTTATCTCGCCGACGAGTTCATCGGCATCATCCATGTCGACGACGAGGACGGCGACCGCTCGTTCAACTTTACGATGGCGATCCTGGACGTCGATCTGGAGGATTGACACTCCGGTTGCGTCGCCGGGCGGGACAGCTCAGCGCATCATGCCGTCGATGATGTTGCGGACGCCGCCGAGCATCAATGCCCAATCGGCGATGATCGCGCGCGGGAAGCGGATGTTCACATCCATGCCGCGATGCTTGAACGTGACCCGGCAGGGCTCGTCGAGATCCGGCCGGGCGGGATCGGATTTGGCGGTATCGAGCGGGCAGCGCGCCGCGAATCCGCGCCCGTCGGGCACAGAGACATAGAGTTCTTCGCCCTCATAGGGCGAGCCCTTGCGGAAGCCGCGCACCACCAATCCGCCCGGATTGGACCAGACGGTCGGCGTCAGGAAGCGGGCATAGACCGAGAGCTGCGTCTGCGGCTCGTTGACCTTGTCTTGCGGGGTCAGCGTGATCAGCAAGCGCTGGCGGTTTTGGATGGCGGCCGGGCCGGCCTCGACCGGGCCGAGGCTCGGCCAGTCGAGCCGGAGCCGGACCATGCCGACCAGCCGGCTGGAATCGTCGGGTTCCGAACCGGTCAGATTCTGCGGCACCATCAGTGCGATTGAGCCGATCCGGGCCGGCTGAACGATAGGCTCGCGCTCCTCATCCCGGTGGGTCAGATGGAGGGCGAGGCCGGTTGCAAGTGCGCCCGTCAGCATGATTGCAAAGGCAGCCTTGAGCAGCGCGCCATCGGCACGGGGCAAGGGCGGGGGCGGGCGCTTCAGCCGCGAGCGGACCACGCTGGCAAGCCCGGCGCCGGCGTGGGCCGGAAGGCCCTGCTGTGCGGACAGCCTTTGCTCGGCGGCCAGGTCCTGGGGATGATATGCGGTCACGGGTGGCGCCTTCGGAAGATGCTGTTTCCACTCAAGCATCAGGGCGTTAACGGGCCGTAAACCATGCCGGCCGGGCGTCGTTGCCGGGCGCTGGGGGATTAACCATCGCTTAAGGCTTTCCTTCACACTTCGTAAACCATGAGCCAAGGTCCGGCGGCATTGCCTGCGGGAGCCAGACGACCTTGACCATCGAACCGGCCGCGCTCGAGGCGCTTCAATCGCTGGTCATCGGCTTCGCCTTCGCCGGACTGCTCGCCAGCGCCTTCGAACTTTTCACGGCGCAGCGGGCCGATTTCCGGCTGCTTCAGTCGGGTGGGCTGTTTGCCGTGGCGAGCGTTCCCGTCGTGGTCTTCAGCGCGCCCTTCCTGATCGTGCGCAACACCGTGCGCGGCCGCCGCATCGAGGGCAGGCCGTTCATCTTCGTGATGCTCGCGAGCATGATCGCCTCGGTCTGGAGCATAGCCTGCGGCCGGGTCGTGCTCGACCTGCTGCAGATGCTCGGCTCTTGACGCCAGGCTTGCGAGGCGGTCACTCCTGAGGCGTCACGCGCGCCAAGGATGTTCAGAATGCCGCTGTATTCGCTCGACGGATTGAAGCCCGAGACCCCGCCGGCCGGGCAGTGGTGGCTGGCGCCCGATGCCCATCTCATCGGCAAGGTGCGGATCGGTGCCGATGTCGGCATCTGGTTCGGAGCCGTGCTGCGCGGCGACAATGAGTGGATCGAGATCCGCGCCGGCAGCAACATCCAGGAGGGTTGCGTGCTCCATACCGATATGGGCTCTCCGCTCGTCGTCGGGGAGGGCTGCACCATCGGCCACCGCGCCATCCTGCATGGCTGCATCATCGGCGAGAACAGCCTGATCGGCATGGGTGCGACCGTGCTCAACGGCGCGAAGATCGGCCGCAACAGTCTCGTCGGCGCCAATGCGCTCGTCACCGAAGGCAAGGAGTTTCCCGACAATTCGCTGATCGTCGGCTCGCCCGCCCGCGCGATCCGGACGCTCGACGAGACGGCAGCGGCCGGAATCGCGGCATCGGCGCGCAGCTATGTCGCGCGCTGGCGGCAGTTCGCGGCAGGCATGGTCAGGCTCGACTAGAAACAGGCCGTAAAACCAGCGGACCGGCCCCCCGGGGAAGGGAGCCGGCCCTGTGGCGAAACCCGGCCTGGGG
>QBLV01000130.1 GCA_003241815.1 Hyphomicrobiales bacterium
TCATTCATGGCGGGTGCGGTCTCCGGGAAATGGCGCGGATCGGCCTAAGCAACCAAATCCTACGTCATTTCAAACGCTTGCACCACATCCGCCAACCCCTCCTGAATTATTCAGGCTAGTTGTTGGCGCCAAGCTGAGCCCGCGACCGCAGAGCCTCATAAAGCTGGGCCGGCCCCAGGAGCACGTCCTTCAAGCCCTCCTGCACCTTCTGCGAGCCGAGCGCCTGTTTGCTGAGCGAGGTGTGAGCTTCGAGCGCATCCATGATGGCGTTCATCAACTCGGCCCGGAGCGTCGGCGAGTTGTCGAACTGGGCCTTGCTGTTGTTCGCGGCCTGGGTGACCAGGGCCTCGGACTCCAGCATTTTGTCCCGTAGCGTTGTCACGTAGCTCAGTTGGTCGCCATCGGTCGTGTCGCCGCCGAAGAGGTCGTTCACCCGCTCGATGATCTCGGCCAGGCGGACCTTCTCCTTCTCCTGGACCGAGCCCGAGCCCATCCCGGTGATCGGCGCGAGCTTGGTCTCGTCGTGCCCAGAGACGTCGAGCCCGCGCTGGCCTTCGTCCTTGAGGTTGTGGTGGGTGAGCGCAACCTTTGACAGATCGACGCCCTCGCGCTCACGCCCGAACTCGAGGAGCGGCACGAGGCGCTTGTAGAACAGGAACCGCTTCTCGACCGCGGTGTTCGCGTAGTCAAAGATCTGCGACAGGAAGCTGTAGAGGCTCTGGTAGGCGACCATATCGCTCCGGAACAGCAGGAGCGCGTTGACCTCGTCTTGGGCGTTGCTCGTTACTTGGGTGTCGTCGCGCTCACGGGCACCCTGCAAGCGCTCCTGTGCGGCCTTAAAGCGCTTGAGGACGCGATCCGCCACCGACTCGATCGCAGCGATCAGATCGCCTTGCTTGGCCTTCGGGTTCATCTCCACCGTGGCGACGCGATCGACCTCGAACTCGTCGTAGTGACCGCTAGCGTCGAGCTTGGCCTTGAGGTCGAGCACGATGTTGGGATCCGTGACGCCGTCGAGCTCCGCAGTGTCGTAATAGGTCCGGAAGGCGGTCAGGATCTCCTCGGACGAGTTCACGAAGTCGAGGACGTAAGTGGTATCCTTACCAGGGTGAGCTCGATTGAGACGGGATAGCGTCTGGACCGCCTGGATGCCCGCCAGGCGCCGATCGACATACATTCCGCACAGCAGCGGCTGGTCGAAGCCGGTCTGGAACTTGTTGGCCACGAGAAGCAGGTGGAAGTTGGCACCGGCGAACGCCTCGCGGATGTCTCGCCCCTTCAGGCCAGGGTTCAGCGTGGCGCTGCCCTCGGTGAAATCCTCTTCACCCGACTCCGGATCAGAAACGGCGCCGGAGAAGGCCACTAGCGCGCCGAGACCGTAACCCTTCGATTTGATGTAACGGTCGATCGCGAGCTTCCAGCGGACTGCCTCGACGCGGCTCCCCAATACCACCATCGCCTTGGCCTTGCTCTCGAGCAGCGGCTGCACGTTCTCACGGAAGTGCTCGACGACGATCTCGACCTTCTTCGCGATGTTGTAGGGGTGGAGCCGGACCCAGCGCATGATGCCCTTCAGAGCCGCGCTGCGCTCGACCTCCTGCTCGTCCCACTCCTGTCCGCCATTCGCCAGCCGGAACGCCAGGCGATAGGGCGTGTAGTTCTTGAGCACGTCGAGGATGAAGCCCTCCTCAATCGCCTGCCGCATCGAATAGACGTGAAAGGCAGCAGGGAGATTGCCTGTGCCGGCGGGCGCGTCCGGGTGCGGTCTGCGGCCGAACAGCTCGAGCGTCTTACCTTTCGGCGTCGCGGTGAAGGCCACGTAGGTGACGCCAGTCTCGCCAGCCCTCGTGGTCATCTGTGCCGTCAGGATGTCCTCGGCGCTGGCCTCGCCTCCGTCCTGGAGATCGGCGATCTCCTGTGGCGAGAGGATCTGCTTCAGCTTTTGGGCCGCCTGGCCGGTCTGAGAGCTGTGCGCCTCGTCGGCGATCACCGCGAAGCGCTTGCCCTCGGTCGCCGCGAGCTCGCGCACGGCGTCGAGGGCGAAGGGGAAGGTTTGGATCGTGCAGACGATGATCTTTTTGCCCTGGGCCAGGGCTTCGGCAAGCTGGCCGCTCTTGGCGCCGCCTTCGCTGCGGATGGTCGCAACGACGCCGGTCGTGCGCTCGAAGCCGAAGAGCGCGTCCTGGAGCTGGGCGTCGATGACGTTCCGGTCAGAAACCACAATCACTGTCGAGAACAGCTTCTGGTCCGCTGCGTCGTGCAGGTCGGCGAGGAAATGTGCCGCCCAGGCGATCGAGTTGGTCTTGCCGGAGCCGGCCGAGTGCTGGATCAGGTATTTGCCACCTGGCCCTTCGGCACGCACGGCAGCTGACAGCTTTCGCGTGGCGTCGAGCTGGTGATAGCGAGGAAAGACCAGGCCCGTGGCGGTGCGCTTGGCGTCGCGCTGAATCACGAGGTAGCGACCCAGGATCTCGAGCCAGCTCTCGCGCTCGAGGATTTTCTCCCAGAGATAGGCGGTGCGATGCCCGTCCGGGTTTAGCGGGTTTCCGGCGCCGCCCTCGTTGCCCTTGTTGAAGGGCAGGAACCGCGTCGAGGCTCCTGCAAGCCTGGTCGTCATATGCACTTCGCTGTTGCTGACGGCGAAGTGGACCAGCGCTCCGCTCGGGAACGACAGCAGCGGCTCAGGGGCCTGGCCCTTGGGGCGGGGGAGGCGGTCGAACCGATACTGGTCGATGGCGTCTGTGATAGACTGGGTGAAGTTGGTCTTGAGCTCGATCGTCGCGACCGGCAGGCCGTTCAGGAACAGCACCAGGTCGATGCAGTTCTCGTTCGCCATGGAATAGCGGAGCTGTCGGACGACGCGGAGCTGGTTGGCCTGATAGGCCGCGATGATGTCGGGGTTTGTGCCAAAGGCCGGACGGAACTGGGCCAGGGCGATCCGTCCCTGGACGCCGACCATGTCGACGCCGTGCCGGATGATGTCCAGTGCGCCACGATCGTCGATCTGCTTGCGCACGCGGTCGAGCAGAGTAGCTTCGGCACCTGCGCCATGGGTGCGGTTCAATGCCTCCCAGGTCTTGGGCTGTGTCTGCTGTATCCAGACGACCAGGTCCGCTGGGAACAGCGCCCGAATACGGTCATAGCTGGTCGCGTCGCCGGGCTCGTAGAGCCAGCCATTCGCTGCCAGATACTCACAGATCTCGTCCTCAAAGCTGATCTCCCTATGTAGGTTCATGGCTCGCTCGCGGTATCGGAGGGAATGCTCTGAGCACTCGGGCGATCTGCCCGCGACGATGGCGATCAAATAGGTGGGGGACGGCCGAGCCGATTTTCTTAAGGAAAATCAGTGCCCCGGATCCTTGAGAGAGGTTCACAATCAAATACCCGTCAAACAAATTCAGGCCCACCACGGCAGATAGCGTGCAGCCTTCTTGGCTTGCCCCTCCTCGAAAGGCTTGATCAGACCAGCCTCGATAGCATCCCGAATGATCCGAGATACGATTGCCGCGTTGCCCGGCTCGACCCTGAAGCGCTCCCTCAGTGAGGTGTTCGTAACCGGCTCCCGGTTCACATAGCGCAGACAAGCATGCAGGTAACAGGCATGGATTTTCTCATGCTTGTCCATGTCGCGCAGCGCTTTCGGCGCAAAGAGGGTCACACGAAAGGCCGCGTCCTGTCTCTCCCAGATTGGAGGTGGGAGTTGATGTAATTCCGTCTCAGAAACCACCTTGTCGACACCGGTGCCGCGTTCTTCGCAGATGCCGACGCGACGCATGAAGCGCGCCAATGCCTCGTTCCGTGATCGAGGTGCATGATCCAGCAAGCGCTGAATATCGATCAACGGTGCACCTGGATTGGTAATCTCGATCCGGCCATCGAATATCTCAACCATCGGGCCGGTGCCGGTAATACCGAAATCCTGATGAATGAGAGCGTTGGCAACGAGCTCACGGACGGCGAGCTCGGGGAAAAGCGGGACTGCCTGACGCAGCGCCTGGCCGATCACCTCGTTACGGGGCAACTGACCATCGATCCACTCGATGAGCCCAGCGAAGCCAGAGGCATAGCCCCGCGTCCCCTCTTGCTCTCGCTGCGTGACGATGCGCGTCTTGTCCTTGTAGACGACGACCCGAACGGCCTTGCGCGCCAGACCTGGAAAATCTGCGAGCCGGCGAGCGTAGAGGATAGCTCCGAGGTTGGTGATGTCGAAATGCCCTGCGTCGTTGCGGACGACGAGCCGGTCCTCCTCGAGCTTGGCGATGATGCCGCGGCGGTCCGCTGGCAGCGGCAGGTTCAGCCGTTCAAAATAGGCGGGATAGTCCAGCCGTTCTACGACCTGGTCTTCGCTGCAGTCGGATTGCGCAATGTTGCTCTCAAACGGGCGGCGATCGAACTGTCGCCAAAGCTGAGCTTCCTTGGCGCCATGGTCGCCCAGCGGATGCGTGGTTGAACCGACCCGGATCCACTCGCGTCCGTCGAACCGGGTCGGCTGCAATCTGGCTGCTGGGATCTCGAGGACGACCACAGGTTTCTCGTCAATCGTGACCGAGTGGAACGAGATGTCGAGGCGGGGCGCGAGCACCCGCACCAGCCAAGCCTCCAGGTTCTCATTGCCTTTCTTTGCCGTGGAGGGGGTGAAGGTGGTGCCGACGATCTCGTGCGTCTCATCGGCAACGCCCCAGATCAGATACGCATCCTCCTGATCCTCCAGGGTGGCGGAATTCGACAGGGCGGAGATCCGCTTGCCGATCATCTCCGGGTCGGTGTTGTCGACCTTGAACTCGACCCAGCCCGTCTCGGCCGGCAGGCGGGCAAGCTCGCGCACGAGGCGTTCCCAATAGCCGGGCTGCGGGTAGTTCATGCGAAGAGCCTGCCGGTGGACGTCCTCGGCCCCTCGCCACGAGGCACAAGCCCATGCCGGCGCATCCAGCCGAGCCAGGTGTGAAGCTCGTCCATGCGGAACTTCTCCTTCTTCTCGGGATGCCACTCGGTCAGCATGGCCAGCACCTTCTCAGTGTCGGTTGGCGTCTCCCCCTCGATCAGCGCGTCGTTCCAGACGGCGTAGAGGGTCGCCACGGCCTCGGCGCCCTTGGTGTCGATCGTAGCGATATCGTCGATTAACTTGTCCAGCTTTGCGCTTCGATCGGCGCCGAGCAGCGCTGCGAGCTCTGCTCGGTGTGCGCCACGCTGGTCGCCCAGCCGGTAGTTGACTGCGGTTCCGGCACCATCCGGTTGATTTACCCGGATCCCCGCAACTCTGCCGGCCTCGTGCTCCATCTCCCGGACCATCTCTCGGTCGAGCGGGCCGGCAGCCTCGCGGAGATAGGTGCCTTCGAGCTCGGAGATCCCAACATGCACGTCCGCGAGATACGCGATCTTTTGCAGCTTCACGCGGCCGAAGGTCGCCTGATGCGCCGAGCGTTCGATAATCTCGGCAGCGATCATGCCGCGAGCCTGAGCGCGATCGACAGGGAATGGCAGCACCTCGGCAGGACCACGCACGTCGATCTTGCCCGTGACCGCGGCGAAGATGAGCGCGGTGCGTCGCTCATTCAGAAATCGAATTGCTCGCTCGGCCTCGCGACTCAGGGCAGCAAACTTCTCAAGAAGGCGATCAAGATAACCTGCTATCTCGATTTGCTCTGCCAATGGAGGAGCACAAATCTCTAGTTTTGTAAAAGCTCTATTAGGCAGATGAGTTTGGTTCATTCCATCATCATGGCAAAGCAATCCTTCATTTCGATCAAGTTGATGATACATAAATTTGGGGTCGCATGTGTTTTGGCGTATTATACAAACCCTTTGGTTTACCGCATAAGATCTATCATCACTGACCAAGAACGCGCGAGCAAGAGCCCTCCCGTTAGGCAGATCGCTCATCACCATCAATATATCATTACGACGTGCCGGGGACAGATTTTCCGAACAATACCGTAGAGAAGAACCTTGCGTTGAGACAAAGCGCGCTGATGCATAAATGTGCTCATCAGCCTCATCATCGATAAACGGCTCGTGAGCTTTTCCCGGCTCAAAGCCACAGACAGTTGAGAGCCGGCGAACCTCCCAATGCACCGGCACCTTGCCGAGCCACTCGATGCCGCTTTCCTTCATTGGGGCATCTGGGTTCAGGCCCTTGGTGACGGCATGGGAGATGACGGCCTGCCGCTTCTCCTTCAGTAGCTCGATCAGGCGCCGCTGCTCCTTCACCAGCGAATCGATCATAACCGTCTCGCGGTCGAGGAAGGCGGCAATGGCGGCTTGTTCGTCTAGTGGCGGGACTGGAAAAGGCAACGAAAGCCAATCTTCCATCCGCAGGGCCTTCGTTCCATGGCCAGCTTCTGAGCAACGATCGAGCGATTCCCGCGCAGTTCCACGAAGCCCCCATGCAAGAAAACGCCTCTCAATGAGGCCGTCTTTTGGGTTAATCGCCTTCAAATCCTGATTGATCGCCATCGGCACCAGCACTTCAACTACCGGAAAAGCGCGCGCCAACATCATTCCACGGACAAGTATGAGTATTGAGTGGGGAGGGTTTAGCTCCACGCCTCCCTCGACTATCGCCGCTTGAGACAGGTGATCCTCAGTGTCGCTTATACGCTCACTCTTAAGGTCCTTAGCAGAGGCCCAAGGAACTGGCCCGTCCCAAAAATCTTCGCGGGATTTGCTCGGCGTGCCTCCGCTCCGTAGCGCCACAAGATACTTAAGTGGCCTGATGCTCCAATGCCCCGGCACCTCGCCGAGCCATTTAATCCCGCTGTCCTGATAGCTGCTATAAGCCGGAACGCTCATGCCGCCAGACCTTCGAGCATCTCCTTGATGCGAGTCGTCGCGGCCTCGAGATCCGCGTCGATCTCCGCAAGCGGCCGTGGCGGCTCGAACACATAGAATTGCCGCGTGAACGGGATCTCGTAACCGATCTTGGTCTTCTCGTCGTCGATCCATGCGTCGGATGCGTGCGGCAGCACCTCACGCTTGAAGTAGGTCTCGACATCCTCACCGAGCGGCACGTTCTCGGTATCTCGCAGGCTCGGGTCGGCTTGCGGCTTGCCTTTGGCCTTGCCGCGCTGGCCCAGAACGGGCTTGCCGGCGTCGTCGAGCAGCGGTCTCTCAACCGTGATCGTGCGATAGCCGAAGGCGCTGTTAGGAAAGATGCGCGACAGCGGCGCGAGCTTCACCTTGCCGCCCTCGAGCGCCGCCGGAGCCGCCTTTCCGTCGAGCACGACCTCGCGGTTGACCTCTTTGCCCTCGGCATCAAATACGGTCGCGAGCTGCGCTTCCACGAACTGGCCGAAGAGCTGCGTCACCGTGGCGATCTGCTCGTCCGTCATTTCCTTGCGCTTTGAGCCCAGCGTCTTCCGCATCTTGCGCCAAAACGAGCTCGCGTCGAGGAGCTGGACCTTGCCCCGGCGCGGGTCGGGCTTCTTGTTGCTCAGGATCCAGACATAGGTGGAGATGCCGGTGTTATAGAACATGTCGGTCGGCAGCGCGACGATCGCCTCAACCAGGTCGTTCTCCAGCACATAGCGGCGGATCTCGCTCTCCCCGCTGCCGGCGCCTCCCGTGAAAAGCGGCGAGCCGTTCAGCACGATGCCGAACCGGCAGCCGCCCTCGATGCGCGGACGCATCTTCGATAGCAGGTGCATGAGGAACAGCAGCGAGCCGTCGGACACGCGCGGCAGGCCGGGGCCGAAGCGGCCATCGAAGCCCTTCTGTTCATGCTCCGCGCGGACCTGCTTCTCGACCTTCTTCCACTCGACGCCGAAGGGCGGGTTGCTGAGCATGTAGTCGAAGTGTCGCCCTGGGTGGCCGTCCTCGGACAGCGTGTTGCCAGGTGCGACATTGGCAATGTCCTGCCCCTTGATGAGCATGTCCGCCTTGCAGATCGCATAGGATTCCGGGTTCAGCTCCTGGCCGAACATGGTCAGGTGACCCTTTGGGTTGTGCTCGGCGAGATATTCTCCTGCGACTGAAAGCATTCCGCCTGTGCCGGCCGTCGGATCGTAAATCGTGCGGACGATCCCTTCCTTTGTCAGCGCCTCGTCGTCTTCGACGAACAGCAGGTTGACCATGAGCCGGATCACCTCGCGAGGTGTGAAGTGCTCGCCGGCCGTCTCGTTCGATATCTCGGCGAACTTCCGGATCAGCTCCTCGAAGGCGAGGCCCATGGCCGCGTTGTCGACCTTCGACGGATGCAGGTCGATGCGCGCGAACCGCTCGGTCACCTGATAGAGCAACCCGATCTTGGCGAGCCGCTCGATCTGGGCGTGGAACTCGAACTGTTCGAAAATGTCCCGGACCGCCGGGGAGAACCCGCCGACGTAGCGGAGAAGGTTGGCGCGGACGTTGTCCTGGTCGCCAATCAGAGTGCTCAGATCGAGCGGATCGGCATTGTAGAAGCTGGCCTTCGCGGCACGCAGCAGGAAAGGCTCCGGGTTCACGCCCAAGGCCGTCTTGGCCTTCAGCTCGGCCAGAACCGCCGCCTTCGTCGGCCCGAGCACGCAGTCCAACCGGCGCAGCACGGTGAATGGCAGGATGACGCGCCCATACTCCGACTGCTTGTAATCTCCCCGCAGAAGATCCGCGACCGACCAGATGAACGACGCCAACGCCTGATGATTCATGAACAACTGATCCCCTTGGAACCGGGTTGTGTCACGGAGCTCCGAGGTGCGGCAACAGCGAAGATTGTCGTGGGCGCAGGGTCTACTCGGGCAGGGCGCTCCTGGCTCGTCTCAGCGCCTTGCTGGGCGGCAACGCTGTCCTGATCTCGCCATTGGTCACCAAGACGAAGACGCGCTCCCAGACCCGCCGGTTCCGAACCAGGTAGACAGCGCTCTTGCTCGATCTGCGCTGAACGAGCGGCGCCTTGCCGCTGGCGATATCCTTCAGCATCTCGGAGAATTCTCCCGGTGCCAGCACAATGTCGTAGCGCTCCAAGAGTCGGCGGTGGAAGTGCCAATGACGCTCGGGGATCGACTTCCCGAGCCAGCGCGCATCGAAGCCGTCATCGTTGGTCATCGCGGATCCTTACCTGCGCATGGGATAGGGCGCGCGGACGAGGGCTCGAAGATCCGCCGGAGTCGCTGAACGCGCTCAAGCGTCGGCGCGGGGTCGGAATCCCAGGACGCCAGCCGGATGACCTCCAGCCAGAAGCGTTCATTCGAGGTCAGGGGGCGGCAATCGAGCCGGGGGCTGGGCGCCCAGGTCTGGTCCTGATGTCGCACCAACGTCACTTGCCGAAGATCCCGCGAATGGCCGTGCGGGCCCTGGCAGTCAGGCTCGGGTTACTGTGGTCCGACGCGCGCCGGATCTCTTCGAGCCAGGCGCCCTCATTCGCCGAAACCAGGGTTCCAAAGATCTGCCTGATCGCCTGTTCGGTTGTGTTCCGGTCGAGCTGCTCGATGGCGAGGCTGAACAGCTGCACCGGGTCGCATTCGAGCGCCTTGGCGAGGCTCGCCACTCGATCGAGAGGCAGCTTGCTAGCGCCGCTCTTGATGATCGCGAGCATATTGGGGCTGATGAAGCCAGCCTCCGCTGCAATTTCAAGTTGAGTTTTCCGCGGCCTCAACTCAAGGATACGTTTTTCGAGGAAGAGAGGGAGGCGGGTGTCAGAGAAAGGTCGACGTGTATTCGTTCGCATTTTCACAAGCCATAATCATCACAGCGTTCTTGCTGATAAGTGAGTTATAGCTTCGCTTGCTGTGGGATTTGTCTTTGAACTGACGGGATTAGATATCGTATCTCTGATAACGCTTTATCGCCGCCCATGTTGTTTTCAAGGTGACATCACCGTAACTCTCGCCCGAATTTCTCCCATCATGAACCTGGATCGCGTCGATGACGCGATACGAGATGCCCTCCTCTGGTCAGACCGTCTTGAAGCGATGCCGCCGACCGCGATTTGAACTCGCTCCCTCCGGGATGACCACGAGTGCCTGGAGCTGCGGTCTTGTGCACGCAACGAACCACGCCGACACCCTTCGCTTAAGGTCGGGGCGCACGGTCAATGAACCGTCATCAGCGAGGATCTGGCTAGACCGAACTTCAGCCTCCATATGTCAGGTGCGATCGCGTAGGCCTTCACCGTCACATTGCTATGGAACTCGCCGGCCGCAACGGCACCAAGTCCAGTTCATCAAACCGGACGCTCTGAACCAAGTCGAGGCGCCGTTGTGCGGTGCCTTGGGGCAGCGATCCGTAGTGACCGGTCATCGACGAGAATTTATCGCCATGCCCAAGGATGAAGCTAAATTCGTGATCGAGATGGCCCGCGACCCTAAGTCTGTCAGTGAACAGATGCCGGAAGCTATGAACGACAAGCCGCTCTTCCTTCAGGCCGATCCGATCCATGTATTTGTTGAGCTCCTTGGACGGCACGCCCCAATGCCCGCGTGCATCGAGCTTGATCTCTGGAAAAAGGCGCCGCTCCCCTGCCCTCTTCTGCGCCCCATGGAATTGCAGGAACCCAAGCTGCACCAACTCGGAATGGATCGGGATGACGCGCCGCGAGTTCGCGGTCTTGATCGATTTCCCATCGTCGCCTTGGGCCGTCACATAGGCGCACCAGACGCCATCGATCTGACGGACATCTTCCACGAGCAGCTGGGCGAGCTCGCCAAGCCGGGCGCCGGTGAATAGAGCGATAAGCGGCAGCCAGTAGCGCCAGTCACGAATGAGCACGTTGCCAGGCTTGTGGGTCTCGGTCTCGGACTGGCAGCCGCGAAACAGCGGCGACGAGAACAGGGTTTTGAGCTGATCCGAGCTGAACACCTTGTATTTTCGCGCCTCGGTGTCGATGGCGTGAAAAAGGTCTTCAGTCAGGATGGGCGTATCGATGTGGCCGTTCGCGCCCAGCCAGCGGATGAAGGGGCTGACGGCGCTGAGATACTTGTTGATCGACCGATCATCGAGCGCCGGTCGGCCGATATCCCGGTTCTTCGCGATGATCTCCTTGAACTTCAAACCTTTGAAGTCCGCTACCTGCAGTGCGTATTTCGGGAACAGCGCGAGCTCATCGCGGAACGTGCTGATATGTCGTCGGGTTAGCGACGTGACTGGCAGCGTCTCGCCCACGAACTCGGCGAAGAGCTGCACAATCTTCCGGTTTTGATGGTTGGTGTCGCTCTTCTTTGTCGCGCCCTTGTTGCGTTCGAACTGGGCATACAGGTCCATGATCCGCGAGCCGGCCGGCGCAGCGTTCGGTTTCGCGGCTCGCTTGATCATGGGGTCGGTCGGCACACCTCCCCAATCCATGACATCGCGCTCGTCCGCACGCTTGATTGCCTCGATCTCTGCGCGCGCGACACCCATAGCCACCTTCCGGTAGGTCGGGCTCGTTTTGGGCAGGACAGCGCGATAGGCCGCGACGTGCTCGTCAACGCTCTCTGCGACCGCTTCAAGCACCTTGTTCGGATCGCCGCTGGTAAGCAGGCTTCGAGAGCGTTCCCGGTGATGCTTATAGGTTTCTATCCGATCCCGGATGTCGGCGAACACCCGATAGGCACCAATGTCATACTCCCCGCACTCAGCTTCCAACGCGCGCCAGAGTTCGTCGAGCTGCTCATCAGTAAGGTTTTGGGCACGGAACCGCTCGTCGTTCTCGACAAGCTCCGAATAGTGCTTCCACGCGATGGCCGCGACATCTTCCTCCAACAACTCGCGGCTGCGCTTGCGCGCCAGATACTCGTCCTGTGCCCGCTGTATGACGCCGGGCGCCTTGAGCCTTGCGTCGGTCGGCGAGGCGGTCCCAAGAGATATCCACCGTTGCGGCTCTCCAGGGAGCTTGATGCGGACGTAGTAGCTTGATGAGCCGGGACGCTTGACGATGTTGGTTGCAAGCGCCATTTAGGGGCTCCAAGGGGGTGCGTGGTGACACCCTGTGGTAACACCTCATGGCAACATATCAAACTGATATTGCTTATCTATTTGTTTTGTTTAAGGAATGTCATTCGGAGGTTCGAATCCTCCCGCCCCAGCCAGGCCTGACCCGCCATTGCCTGGCTCTTACGCGCCGACCTTCGCCAGCACGTCGGCCCGCAGGAAGCGCTCGATGAACAGCATGAAGAGAACCGAGGGCACGAGCAGGATCAGCGCCGTGATCGACGCGACCTGATAGTTGCCGCCCATCGCGGCGCTGTAGAGCAGCAGCGGCAGCGTCGTGACCTGGGGCACTCCGACGAAGAAGGTGCCGGTGAACTCGTCGAGCGATTCGAGAAACACGAAGATGCCACTGGCGATGATACCGGGCGCCGCCAGCGGCAGCGTCACGGTGAAGAAGGCCCGCAGCGGCGAGGCGCCCATGTTGCGCGCCGCCAGTTCGAGATCCCGAT
>QBLV01000131.1:0-6939 GCA_003241815.1 Hyphomicrobiales bacterium
GGACTGGATGCCGCCGGCAATATCGGCGCGCGGAAGGACCACCGCGACGACAAAGGACGCGCAGGCGACCGATGTCGCGGCGCCGGCCAATGTCAGCTTGAGCGGCGTCGCGCCGCCGGGTCCTAGCGAGCCGACGGCGTAGACGAACAGCGTCGCTGCTGTCGCGCCCAGGAGGGCGTGCCAGAGATAGGCTTCGCTGGAGGCGATGTCGAACCAGGCCACGCCGATGACGACGGCCAGCGCCGCGCCGGCATTGACCCCGAGAATGCCGGGGTCGGCCAGCGGATTGCGCGTGACGCCCTGCATCACCGCTCCCGCCAGAGCCAGCGCCGCGCCGGCGAGAAGGGCCAGCAGCGTGCGGGGAACGCGGACGGCGACGGCCGCCTGGCCGAGGCTGTCGGTGTGGCCGCCGATCGCCGCGAGAATATCGGCCGAGTCGACCTCGCGCGTCCCAACGGTGACCGAGAGCACGGCGAGAAGCGCGAGCACAACCAGCAGTCCGAGCAGGGACACGCCGCGGATGGCGTGGCGACGGGCGTTCGCGCCTCCCGGCGACGGAATGAGCACGGTCCGTCCGGTCATTTCGACTTGCGGGCTGCCTCTGCCAGCAAGGCCACATAGTCCTTCAAGACCCAGGAGATCGAGAGCGGCGTCGGGTTGGCGGCTGTGCCCGTGGGGTTGGGGCGCAGCAGGACGAGCGCGCCTTTCGAGACGGCCGGCATCTTCGCCGTCAGCGGATTTTTGCCAAGCGCGTCAAGGAGGCTCGCGCTGCCATAGGTCACCAGGATGTCGACATCGTCGAACATGTCGATGCGCTCGGTGCTGATCGAGCCCGAATACTTGCCCGGAACGGTCGCCTGCAAGACGCTTTTGGGGGAGGTCAGCCCCAGATCGGCAAAGAACCGAACCCGGGTATCGTTAGCGGTGTAGAAGCTGACCTTGCTCAGATCCTGCGCACTCAGATGTGTAATGAACATCGCCGATTTGCCGGTCAGTTCCGGGTACTGGGCAATGGTCTCGGCGATGTCCTTCTCGATCCTGGCGATCAGCGCCGTGCCTTCGGCGGACATGCCCATGGCTCTGCTGTTGAACCGGATCATGTCGCGCCAATCGGTCGACCAGGGCGCCTCGGGATAGGCGACGACCGGCGCGATCTGGCTGAGAAGCGCGTAGTCCTTCTGCGTCAGGCCGGAATAGGAGGCGAGGATCACGTCGGGCCGGGTGGCCGCGACGGCCTCGAAATCGATGCCGTCGCCCTCGTTGAACAGGACGGGCTTGGCTGGCGGCAGCTCTTTCAGCCGCGCCGCCACCCAGGGCAGTAGCCCGTCGCCGTCGTCGTCGCCGAAATTGGCCCTGGCGAAGCCGACCGGGACGACGCCCAGCGCCAGCGGCACCTCATGGTTCGCCCAGGCGACCGTCGCGATGCGCTGCGGCTTCTGCTTGATCACCGTCGTGCCGAGCGCGTGCTTGATGCTGATCGGATACGTCGCCGCCTCCTGCGCCGCTGCGCCGGTGGCTGTGAGGACGGTGAGGCCGATGGCGAGCCGCAGCGCGGTCCAGAATTTCAGCATGGCGAAAGCTCCTGCCGGTGCGGGATGGGCGGGGCGGCAGGTGCGCCCCGCCGGTACTCGATCAGAACTGGACGGTCGCGGACCCGACGAAGGTCCTGGGCGACGCGACGGTCACGAAATTGCCGGTCGTGAGCCAGTAGTTCTTGTCGAAGACGTTCTCGACATTGAAGCGGAAGGTGACCGGGCGCTCATAGATCGTCGTGGTGTAGCGGGCGCCGAGATCGAAGCGCGTCCAGTCCGGGAATTCGACCGTGTTGGCGGTGGTGAGATAGGAGCCCGAGGTGTAGATTACGCGCCCGTTGAGCGACAGTCCGGGAACCCAGGGCGTGTCCCATTCGAGCCCGGCAGAGGCCGTGAAGTTGGGCACGCCGGCAGCGTCGTTGCCGCGCTCGAGCGGATTGGTCGGAGAGGTCAGCTCCGGCTTCAGGAAGGTCGCGCTGGCCAGTCCGCGCAGTCCGGGAACGATCTCGCCATAGGCCGAGAGCTCGAGACCTCGATTGCGCTGCTCGCCATCATAGGCCAGCGCATTGGACGCCGTGCGGACCTGGCTCGGCCGCGAGATCTGGAACAGCGCCGCCGTCGTGGTGATGCGGCCCCAATCGACCTTGACGCCGACCTCCTGCTGGTCGGACTTGAACGGCGCGAGAACGGACCCGGTGTTGCTGTAGCCGGCGCCGACGATGGTGCCCGTCGTCAGGCCCTCGGCATAATTTGCGTAGAGCGAGACGTTCTGCCAGGGCTTGATCACGATGCCGGCGAGCGGCGTCGTCGCATTCCCTTCATATCGGGTCGTCCGGGCGCCGGTGGTCGTGCTGTAGCCCTGCGTCGTGATCTCCTGATGGCGAACGCCGACGGTCAGTAGCACTCTCTCGTCGAGGAACGACATCGTGTCGGCGGCGGCAAAGCTGGTCAGCGTCTGATACGAGGCCTTCCGGGGATCCTGGCGCGTGCCGGTCACGATCGGGAGGGGCGACGGGTTGTAGAGGTTGGACGGCACCGACTGGGCCGCGGTGTTGGCGACATAGGCGTTGCCGGCCTCTTGGCCGTAGCCGGTGAAACCGATGCTCAGCGAGTGCTTGACCGGGCCGGTGTCGAAGCGCGCCCGCAGGCCGACATTGCCGCTAACGGTCTCGGTGTAGGAATCGTAATAGGCGTTGACGAGCCTGAAATTGCCGAGCGCGTCCGCACCACTGGTGAAGCCCGCGACACGCGAGTCCGGGAAAGTCTGGTCGTTGGTGCCCTTGCGATAGCCGACGCCGCCAAAGGCCGTCAGCCAGTCCGTCAGATCATATTCGACGAAGGACGCGATCGTGTGGTCACGCTGCTTCAGTTTCGTGCCGGGATACCAGTTGCTGCGTGCGTCAGGAGGACGGGGGACGAAGGGTATGGTCGACTGCAGCGTCATCTGCGGGCGGAAGTTCTTGGTGTCGTCGTTTTGCGTGATCGCCTCCAGTGACCATCTCAGCCGGTCGCTGCGATAATCCAGCGCCAGGGAGCCGAGCCCGGTGCGCAGATTGCCGTCCTCGATCGAGGCCTCGCCATTGCGTACCAGGCCGTTGACCCGCACGCCCCATTCCTTGTTGGCGCCGAAGCGGCGATTGGCATCGATATGGACGCCGAAATTGCCGCTGCTGATGAAGGTCGGCGTCACGCGCACGAAAGCCTCATCAGTCGCCCGCTTCGTGACGATGTTGATGGCGCCGCCGATGCTGCCACCTGGCGGAATGCCGTTGGCGAGCGCGCCCGGGCCCTTCAGTAGTTCGATCCGCTCGATATACTGGGCTGCCGCACGGTTGGAGGAGATCAGCCCGTAAAGGCCGTTGAACCCGGTATCGGCGGCGCTAACTTGAAAGCCGCGGATCTGGAAGGTGTCATCGAAGCCGTTGCTGCCGGTGGTGAGGCGCACCGAGGAATCATTGATCAGCGTGTCGGCCGCCGTCCGCGCCTGCTGGTCCTGAATCAGCTTCTCGGTGAAATTCACCGTGCTGAACGGGGTGTTTAGGACATTGCTCGTGCCCAGAATGCCGAGCGATCCGCCTTGCGCGACCTGCCCGCCGGCATAGGCCGGCGGCAATTCGCCGGGACGACGCTCGCCGGTCACCTCGATCGTCTGGAGACTGATCACGTCTGACGCAGAGCCTCCGGCCGGTGCCGTCTCTGCCGCCTGGGCGTACTGGGCATGCGCGGGCGACCTGACCCCACTGAGATTTGGTGCTGCCGCAGCATATCCCCTGGTCGGGCTGGTGGCTGCGGCGCCGTTATGGGCGTTCGCCGGAGATTGCAGCAAGACACCCGTCAGCGCGCCGCCGGCGAGGTATAAAACCATGGCGCGGCGACTGTGGCTCGTGATGCATCGCACACGTGTCGTGTCGAGACGACGGGGTTGCCTTGACGGATAAGCGTTCGCAGCCTCAACGCAGACAGAAAACATACTGAACCTTCGCTTATCTACAATGAGGTTACGCGGAACTATTGGCGCCATGCCGGTAAATGTAGGGCCACCATCCACCCCCAAAGCGCCTATCATTTTTCTGCCATTATTCGCAACCCTGTTGTAAACTCTAGAATTAGAATTATTCTATTATTGATAGTTCTCCTCCTTTGTTCTCGGCTTCCATTGGTCCCTCCCCACGACCGAGCGATCCGACGATAACTTCCTGGTTTTCATTTTCGGTCAGAGGAGCTGCGCAGCATGCGGTGGATCCAAGACCGTCTCGGGCTGCGGACATAGCCCTCTTCGATCATGGCCGAAAATTGAACTGGAAAACGCGGATCCCTTGAAAACGGCCGCTCACTCTATAAATGTTCGTATGAACATTTAATCCAGGGCTGCTAGTATGACTTGTATTCGGCCTGCGCGACCTCGCGGACGCCCGGCGAAAGGCGAAGCGGATGGTCGCGAGACGTTGCTTCGCGCGGCGGTCACGGCTTTCGCCGATCACGGCTTCGACGGTGCCGATCTGCGTGGCATCGCATTGAAAGCCGGGGTCAGTCCCAACCTCGTGCGCGTTCATTTCGGCAGCAAGGCCGGGCTTTGGATGGCCTGTGTGGAGCGCTTGGCGCAGGACATGGCGCCCGGAATGGCCATGGTCGTCCATTTGGCCGAGATCGACAGTCGGCCCATTCGCGAGCGGCTCCACGATGCCATTTCGATCATGGCCGCTTTCTATGACGCCTATCCGGATATCCGCGATTTCGTCGTCCGGATCGCGTCGGACGAATCCGACCGCGCGGCCCTCGTCGCCGACAGGCTGCTTCGCCCGGCCTATGAGGCAGGACACTCGCTCATTGCCGCCGGCATCGAAGCCGGGGTCATCAAGGCCTCTCATCCCGCGCTGGTCTTCGTGCTGCTCAACAGCATGCTCAGCCAGCCCCGGCATTTTCCCGATCTCCTCGCAAGGCTCGCACCGGAGATCGCGCCCACCGAGGCGCGCTTACGGCTGATCGAGGCGATCCGTTCGACCTTGCTCCACGATCCCGGGGTGATCCCGGCAGCCGACCCCGATGCTTTCCAGAAAGGCCAGCCATGACGGACCTCGTTCCCCAACCGCGCACCCTGCCGCTGATCGGCAATCTCAACCAAATCGATGGCGAAGCGCCGGTTCAAAGTCTGATGCGGCTCGCCGAAATCCACGGCCCGATCTTCCGCATGTCGGGCTTCGGCCAGTCGATCGTCCTGCTCGGTTCGCAGGCGCTGGTGGACGAGGTCTGCGACGAAACGCGGTTCTCCAAGACAATCCACCGGCCGCTGGAAGTGCTCCGCGATCTCGGCGGCGACGGCTTGTTCACCGCCTATAACGACGAACCCAATTGGGCGAAGGCACATCGCCTGCTGATGCCTGCTTTCGGTCCGATGGGCGTCCGCGCCATGTTCGACCGTATGGAAGAGATTGCGGACCAGATGCTCCTGCGCTGGGAGCGGTTTGGCCCCGACGCGGTCATCGACGTCTCCGACAGCATGACGCGGCTGACGCTCGACACCATCGCGCTGTGCGCCTTCGATTATCGCTTCAACAGTTTCTATCAAAACGAGATGCATCCGTTCGTGTCGGCCATGTCGGGAGCGTTGGCCGAGGCGGGAGTGCGGGCGCGGCGCCCCGACTTCGCCAACACTCTCCTGCTGTCGTCCCGCCGTCGCTACGAAGCGGATCTCGCGCTGATGAAGCGCGTCGCCGGGGCGATCATCGAGGAGCGGCGCGAGGAGGCGCCGTCGGCTCGCGTGGCGACCTGCTCGACATCATGCTGTCGGGTCGCGACCCCGAGACGGGCGAGGGATTGTCGGACGCCAATATCCGCTATCAGCTCGTGACCTTCCTGATCGCGGGACATGAGACGACAAGCGGGCTGCTGTCCTTTGCGCTCTATCTGCTCATGCGCAATCCTGAGGCGATGACGCGGGCGCGCGAGGCGGTCGATACGGTGCTGGGCGGGCAGGCGCCCCGCGTCGAAGACCTCGCGAAGCTGCGCTATATCGAGCAGATCCTGCAGGAGGCGCTGCGTCTTTGGCCGACCGCGCCGGCGTTTGCGGTCGCGCCGCATGAACCGACCCTGTTGGCAGGGCGCTACGCCGTGACGCCCGACGATACGCTGATGGTGCTGATCCCCACCCTGCACCGCGATCGGACGGTATGGGACGATCCCGAAGCGTTCCGCCCCGAGCGCTTCGCTCCGGAGGCTGCCGAGCAATTGCCGCCCAACGCCTGGAAGCCGTTCGGCAACGGCGGACGCGCCTGTATCGGCCGTGGCTTTGCGACGCAGGAGGCCCAGATGGTGCTGACCATGGTCCTTCAGCGTTTCATGCTGACCGAGGTCGATACCAGCTACCGGCTCAAGGTCACTGAGACGCTGACGCTCAAGCCCGACGGGTTCAGGATCCGTGCGCGGCGGCGCGACGACATCGCGGTCCGCCCGCGCAGCAAGGTTCCGGCCGCTCCCACCAAGGCTTTGTCGCCAGCACCCGCCGCCACAGACACGGACGGGGCCGCCACGCCGTTGCTCGTTCTCTACGGCAGCAATTCAGGCTCATGCGAGGCCTTTGCGGGACGGATCGCGCGGGATGCCGCCCCGCAGGGCTACGCTGCACTGGCCGCGCCGATGGACGATCATGTCGGGCGGCAGCCGCAGGGCGGCATCGTCATCATCGTCACGGCCTCCTATGAGGGCCAGCCTCCCGACAATGCGCGGCGCTTCGTGCCCTGGCTGAATGGCCTCGACGCGGATGCGCTCGAGGGGCTGCGCTTTACCGTCTTCGGCTGCGGCAACCGCCAATGGGCGCGGACCTATCAGGCCATCCCGAAGCAGGTCGATGCGGCCATGGAGAAGGCCGGCGCGACGCGTCTCAAGCCGCGCGGCGAAGCCGATGCCGGCG
>QBLV01000131.1:6949-12304 GCA_003241815.1 Hyphomicrobiales bacterium
ACTGGTACGCAGATTTGTGGAGCACGCTGGGCGAGGCCCTCGGCAAGTCGGCGGCCGAGGCGGGGAGCGTCGGCCTCGATGTCCAGATCGTCGGATCCGGCCGGCTGGAGGCGCTGCACCTGCCCGATCTGGCGCAGGGCCGGATCGTCGAGAATCGCGAGCTGGTCGATATGGCTTCGCCGCTGGCGCGTTCGAAGCGCCATATCGAGATCGCGCTGCCTCAGGGCATGCGCTACCTCGCCGGCGACTATCTCGCGGTGCTGCCGCGCAATCCGCAGGTCGATGTCGATCGGGCGCTGCGCCGCTTCGGCCTTGCCGCCGATACGCAGATCGTCATCGGCGCGCAACAGGGCGCCGTGTCCCTGCCGAGCGGCTATCCGGTCGCCCTGTCGCAAGTCCTAACCGACTATGTCGAGCTGGGGCAGCCGGCCACGCGAGCGCAACTCGGGCAGCTCGCCGCCACAACGCGCTGCCCGCCCGACCGAAAGGCGCTTGAGCAGCTCGGCGACGACGCGGTCTATGCGCGCGAGGTGCTGGCCAAACGGGCCAGCCTGCTTGACCTGCTGGAGCGGTTTCCCGCGTGCGAACTCACGCTGGCGCAGTTCCTCTCGGCCTTGCAGCCAATGCGGGCGCGGCAATACTCGATCTCGTCCTCGCCGCTGCGCGATCCCCACCGCTGTTCGCTGACGCTGGCGGTGCTCGATGCGCCCGCCCTTGCCGGCGAGCGGCGCCATCTCGGCGTGGCCTCGACGCATCTCGCAGGACTGACCGAGGGCGCGCTGGTTTCGGTGGCGGTGCGGCCTTCGCAGGCAGCCTTCCATCCCCCTGACGATCCTGCCACGCCGATCATCTTGGTCTGCGCGGGCAGCGGCATCGCGCCGTTCCACGGCTTTCTGCAGGAGCGAGCCATCCAGAAATCGGGCGGTCGCGAGGTTGGGGAGGCGCTGCTGTTCTTCGGGATCGACCATCCCGATGTCGACTACCTTTATCGTGAAGAGCTGGAACAGTGGCAGGCCGAGGGCGTGGTTGATGTCCGTCCCACCTTCTCCCGCGTGCCAGAGGGCGAGGTCGTTTATGTCCAGCACCGCGTTTGGCAGGATCGCGAGCGCGTTGCCGACCTCTTCCGGCGCGGCGCCACCGTGTTCGTCTGCGGCGACGGCGAGCGCATGGCCCCGGCCGTGCGCGAGACCTTCATCCGCATCTATCGCGAAGCGATGCAAGTTGGGGAGGACGCAGCAAACGCCTGGGCCGACAGGATCGAGCGCGAGCACGGCCGCTACGTCGCCGACGTCTTCTCGTGACGACTGAGACGAGCGCAATTCGATAACAACTGGAAGTAGCGCGGTAGCGCCTCAGCGCGAAGACAACGTCCGGCGGGTCCGCCTAACATGTCAAGGGCACAATTGTCACGTCGTGATCATCTGCTTGGTGCGCATGATCCATGAACTTGCACAACGCACTCAGACGAACTCCTGCGCCAGGGTCGAGTTGTCTGCCTTCAATACCGCTGCATCTAACGGGCGGCCGCGCGCGGAGGGGCTGTCAGGCCTGACGCGCTCGTTCCTGGCAGCTGGTGCCCGCTGCATCGTCGTCAACCGTTGGGCGATCCCCTCCGGGCCGGCCGTCGAACTTACCACCACAATGGTGAAGGCAAAGCAGTCCGGCGCGGAGACGAATTAGGCCGGAGCCCTACGTAGTGCCATGCTGGACATGATTGATCGGGCTGGGACGGCGGAGTTTGCCCATACGGCAAACTGGGGTGCCATTGTGACGGTGGGCCTTGCCGGAGAAAGTTGCGTGCAATGACTGGTGTTCGATTGTGGGATCAGCCTGACCGATGTCCGCATCATGGTCGGGAGCTATTATTTGCTGTTGGCGCGAGGCCGACTGACCTAGACGCTGACGATAATGACCATAAGGCGATTGAATGACCTTCCTCCGCCTACACATGTTTGTGGGAGCCGCTCACCCGGCGGTGAGCGCGCCGTCAGCGTTATCGGTCGCGCCTTGCAGCGGCCGCTTCGTTCGTACGTCCTTCTGCGTAGGACGTACGACGCTTTAGTCAGAAACGAGGTCGTAGCCTCACGCCGCGAGGCTGCGCATCTCCGCGATAAGGTCGGCCTTGCCCTCGAAGCCGATGCCCGGCAGGTCCGGCATGACGATATGGCCGGCCTCGACACGCACGCCGTCGGGGAAGCCGCCATAGGGCTGGAACAGGTCGGGATAGGATTCGTTGCCGCCGAGCCCGAGCCCCGCCGCGATGTTCAGCGACATCTGGTGGCCGCCATGGGGAATGCAGCGGCGCCAGGACCAGCCGTTCTGCTTCAGCATATCGAGCGTGCGGAGATATTCGACGAGGCCGTAGCTCAGCGCGCAGTCGAACTGCAGCCAGTCCCGATCAGGCCTCATGCCGCCATAGCGGATGAGATTGCGGGCATCCTGCATCGAGAACAGGTTCTCGCCGGTCGCCATCGGGCCGGGATAGTGCTCGGCGAGCTTCGCCTGGAGATCGTAGTCGAGCGGATCGCCCGCCTCCTCGTACCAGAACAGGTCGTAGTCGCGCATCGCCTTGGCATAGGCGATCGCGGTCTCCAGATCGAAGCGGCCATTGGCGTCGACCGCGAGCCGGCAGCCGGCTGGCAGCATCCTCAGCACCGTCTCGATGCGCTTGCAGTCCTCGGCGACTGGTGCCCCGCCGATCTTCATCTTCACGACCGTGTAGCCGCGGTCGAGATAGCCCTGCATCTCGGCCGCCAGACCCTCCAGCCCCTTGCCGGGATAATAATAGCCGCCGGCGGCATAGACGAAGACCCTGGGGTCGGCGACGACGCCGGCGCGGTCCGCCAGCATCCGGAATAGCGGCTTGCCGGCGATCTTGGCGACCGCGTCCCAGACTGCCATGTCGATCGTGCCCATGGCGACCGAGCGCTCGCCATGGCCGCCGGGCTTCTCGTTCGTGAACATCGCCGCCCAGACCTTGCCGGGGTCGATGTTGCCACCCTCCTCATCGAGCAGGCTCTCGGGCGCCGCCTGGAGGATACGCGGGGCGAAGCGCTCGCGGATCAGCCCGCCCTGGCCATAGCGCCCATTCGAGTTGAAGCCGTAGCCGATCACCGGCTTGCCGTCGCGGACGACGTCGGTGACGACCGCGACGAGGCTAAGCGTCATTTTCGAGAAGTCGATGAAGGCATTGGCGATGGGCGAGGCGATCGGGGCCGTACGCTCCCGGATATCGACGATACGCATTTAAGAGGCTTTCTAGTGCGAGGAGCGGCTGGATTCAGTCGGCGAACTGACCGGCGGCCTGGATCAGCGGACGCCAGCGGCCGATGTCGCCTTTCAGCGTCTGCGCCAGGGACTGCGGCGTAGCTTTTTCGGGTGTCGGCACTGTGCTGATATCAATGAAGCGTTTGGCGAGCGTGGGATCCTGCAGAGCCTTCGCCAACGCTGCCGACAGCGTCTCGACCACGGAGTCAGGGGTTTTCGCAGGCACGAAAAGGCCGTGCCACACGCTGATTTCCAGGTTGGGAAGGCCGCCTTCGCCGACGGTGGGCACATCGGGAAGCGCCGGGATTCGCTGCGCGCTCGTGACGGCATAGCCCTTGATGCTTTTCGACTGCAGCTGAGGCGCGGCGGTGGTGGCTTGCTCGCAGCCAAGATCGACCTGGTTCGCCAGCAGTGCCTGCAAGACCGGCCCGCCGCCCCGGAAGGGGACCTGAGTGAGCTTCTTGTCCACGGCCGCCATGAACAGCAGTCCGCAGAGTTGCGAGGATGCGCCGAGGCCAGAATGGGCAAATGTGATATCATCCCCGCGCGCTTTGACGTCCTTGATCAATTCAGCGAGCGATTCAGGCTGGTATCCCGGCCGAGCTATGATCGCCATGCTGGCATCTGAGACGACGCCGACGGGCCTGAGATCGGCGGTCGGATCGAAAGGCAGCTTGCGATAAAGCGTGACCGCTGTCGCCAGTCCGAGATGGTTGAGCAGGATGGTGTGTCCGTCGGGATCGGAGCGAATGGCTCGATGACTGCCGGTCGTGCCGCCAGCACCGGCCACATTCTCGACGATGATGTTCTGACCGAGAATGCGGCCCATCGTTTCCGCGGTCACACGAGCGACCGTGTCGGTCGGCCCCCCGCCCGCAAAGGGAACGATCATCGTGATCGGCCGTGAAGGATAATTCTGCGCTGCAACCGGCGTCGCGATCGCGGCCGCCAGAAAAATGCCTAGAGCCCGTTTCGCCATCGTTGCCTCCCCGTTTTTGATTGACGGGACGATAGAGCGAGCTGAAGGGAATATCAGCCACCGCTGGCGTGGTCATTTTTCATCCGAGCCGTTCCTTCTGGAGATGGCTGTCCGCCGGAGGCTTCATGCGCAGTTTTGACCCTGTATCCTTGCGCCTGTTCGTCGCCGTCTGCGAGGAGGGCAACATCGCCGCCGCCGCCCAGAGGGAAGCGATCGTCGCCTCGGCCGTCAGCAAGCGCCTCGCCCAGATGGAAAGCGAAGCCGGCGTAAGATTATTTGAACGAGGTCGTCGAGGCGTGACGGTCACGGCTGCGGGCGAGGCGCTCTGGCGTTATGCGCGGGAGTCGCTGCAGATGCTCGACCGGATCAAATCCGACCTTGGCGCCTTTGCGCAGGGCGTGCAGGGCCAGGTTCGCGTTTTCGGCAGCAAGTCGGCGCTCGCCCAGTTTCTGCCCAGTGACATCGGTCGCTTCGCCAAGATGTATCGCGACGTACGCGTGAGCATGGAAGAGCGGGAGATCTGGGAAGTTGTAAGGGGCGTCGAAGAGGGACGAGCCGACATCGGCGTTTGCTGGGATGCGGTGGACTTTCGAGATCTGACCCTCTTTCCCTATCACCGGGATCACCTCGCCGTCGTCGTACCCGAGGGGCACCCACTTGCCAGCCGCGACTCGGTCGCCTTCATCGAGACCCTGGACTACGAGCACGTCGAAATCCTGGCTCGCAGCGTCTTGCAGCAGAGACAGCGGAGTGCGGCAGGAGCAGCCGGAAAGCAGCTGATCCACCGGATCCAGGTGTCGACGGTGGATGCCGCCTACCGGATCGTCGCCGCTGGACTGGCTGTCGCCATCGTCCCTGGCGAGGAAGCGCGCGCCGTTCAGCAGGCGCTGGGTTTGACGGTGGTCCCACTGACCGACCCTTGGGCCCGCCGCCAATTTGTCATCTCGGTAAGGAACAGGGGGTTGTCGCTTCCTGCCAGCCTCCTGGTCGAAAAGCTCCGGGATGCGGCCGACGCCGGCAACACTGATCAGCGAGCGCATCCAACGTCTGCTGTTGGGCGACCGTCGAATGGTCGGTCGTGGCGCGAGTGTCAACGGCGGGTTGGGTCC
>QBLV01000132.1 GCA_003241815.1 Hyphomicrobiales bacterium
CACGATCGGCGATGCCGACGCGGTTGATCGCGAGGGACAGCGCCTCGCGCACCTTCTGGTTGGTCAGCGGTGAGGGCTCGATCTTGGCGCCCTTCTTGTCGAGGATCGCAGGCGCATCCGGCGCCGGCTGAATCATCGGCACGACATAGTTGACGCGCATGCCGGCGACCTCGGAGACCTTGACCTTGTCGGAAGCCTGCAGGCGCGGCAGATCGCTGGCCGAGGGCGAGTCGATCATGTCGATGTCGCCCGAGAGAAGTGCGGCGGTGCGGACAGCTACATTGGGGATCAGCCGCACGGTCACGCTCGTCCAGTCGGTCTTCTTGCCCCACCAGTTGTCGTTGCGGACGAATTCGATGCGTTCACCCGGCGTATAGCCGGAGAACTTGAAGGGGCCCGTGCCGATGGCGGCCTTGCCGCTGTTGTAGTCGGCCGTGGCCGCGTCCTGCCCGGCATGGCGCGAGACGATCGCCAGGCGCGTCAGGTCGCTCGGGAGGTTCGGGATCGGCGTCTTGGTCGTCAGGCGAACCAGATGAGGCCCAGCGACCTCGACGCCGGTGATCGGCCTGATGATGCCGGCAAAGCCGCCGAGATTGTTGGGCACGTCGAGCGCGCGCTTCAGGGTGAAGGCGACATCATCGGCCGTGAACGGCTTGCCGTCATGCCAGGTCACACCCTCGCGCAACGTGAATTCCCAAACGGTCGGCGAAACCGAGCGCCACGCCGTCGCCAGGCCGGGAGCGAGCTTGCCGTCCGCCTGGCGATCGACCAGGCGGTCGAACATATGGAAGGCGATGAGGTTGTTGGGCGTCGTGGAATAGAAATGCGGGTCGAGCGAATTGACCGAGCCGCCAATTCCGATGGTCAGCTTTTCCGCGTGGGCGGCAGTTGCGCCCATCGAAAAGGCCACCGCGCCGATCAGGAGCGGCATACGCAGGCGGGTCGTCAGCGAAGAAGCCATGATCATCTCCTGTTTTATTGTATTGCAATAACTAATATTTGAAGACAATTTCTTTTGGCTGTCAAGGCTACAGACCGTGCAATGCTGCGGCTGATCTCTCGATGCCGCTGCGACAGCCGGGCGCAGGCGTGAGACTGCGATGTGAGCCGAGACGGCTCACCGGAATCGGCGTGGGTGAAGGATGATCAGGCGCTCAGCGTCTCTGTGGCGCGCGCGGCGGCGGCGGCGACCAGCGGCGCCAGATCGCGAATGGCCGCCGGGCGCTCGAAGCGCGTCGTCAGCGTGGAGAGATTGATTGCGCCGACGGCCCGGCCAGCCCGATCATGCACGGCGGCAGAAACCGAGATCGAACCCTGCTCCATGTTTTTCTCGGTCACGGCAAAGCCCTCGGCCTTCACCGCTTCGAGAATCCGCATCATCTCGGCCGCATTCTTCGCCTGCGTCCGCATCGGCACCGATTCATGCGAGGCATTCCAGACCTTCTCGATATGGGCCGGCGCGGAATGCCCGAGCAGGACCTGACCGGAGGACGAGGACAGCGCCGGAAAGCGAGTGCCGATCGGCAGGTTGATCGAGGAGATATGGGTGCTGGCGATCGTGGCGATGATGACGATGTCGGCGCGATCGACCTCGACCCATGAGATCGTCTCGCGGGTTTGCTCAGCCAGTTCGCGCATGGCGGGATAGGCAGCATCAAGCGCAGTGTTGGATGAGACGACGCTTTGGGCGAAACGGAAGACCTTCTTGGCCAGCGTATAGCGCTTGGTTTGCTCGTCCCGGTCGAGATAGCCGAGCCGTTCGAGCGTGTAGATGAAGCGCTGCGAGGCGCTGCGGCCGAGCCCGGTGCGGATCGCGATGTCGGACAGGCTCAAACTAGCCGTGGTCTTGTCGAAGGTCTCGAGCACCTTCATCGCCTTGCCGACCGAGGCGACGAACAGGCGTTCGTCGATCTCCACGACCGCCGGGCCGGGATGCTTCGGCGACAGGGCCAAGCTTGCGTTCGTCGTTGCGTCCGGCATTGCGCCTTGGTGCTTCCTGTCGATCGGGCGCAGCGTTAGCATCTTTGCGCTGTCGCTCAAACCCGGAGTTTCAGCCTCGGCATCTGCCCTTGAAACGCTGCTTGAGCAGGTTTTTCTGGATCTTGCCCAGCGTGTTGCGCGGCATTTCAGGAATCACCTCGATCCGCTTGGGCACCTTGTAACCGGCGAGCGAGAGCTTGAGAGCATCGATTGCAGCGCGCGTATCGAAATCCTTCGCCGAGGCTTCGAGCTGGACGACCGCAACCACCGCCTCACCGAAATCGGCATGGGGAATTCCAATGACGGCGCTTTCGGCCACGCCCTCCAGCGCATTGACCGCGGCTTCGACCTCCTTGGGGTAGACATTGAGCCCGCCCGAGATGATCAGATCGGCACCACGCCCGAGCACGCTGACATAGCCCGGCGCATCGACGCGCCCGAAATCGCCGGTGCGAAACCAATCCCCGCGGAAGGATTGTTGGGTCTTCTCGGCATCCTGCCAGTAGCCAAGGAATGGATAGGGCTGGTGCAGCTCGATCATGCCGACGATTCCGGCCGGCACGAGTTCTCCCTGCTCATCAACGATGCGGATCTCCGAGCCCGGCAAAGGCAGCCCGGATGTGTCGGGTCTGCGAACATCATGGAGACGGTTGGACGTCGCGATCAGCACTTCGGTGAGGCCGTAGCGGTCGAGCAGGCGATGGCCGGTTCGCTGAGTGAATGCATCGAAGGCGTCGGGACGCATCGGAGCGGAGCCCGTCACGAACAGGCGCATGCCGCTGCAAAGCGTCCGGTCGAACCGCGCATCGGCCATCAGGCGGTTGTAGTAGGTCGGCACGCCCGCGAAGATCGTGGCGTGCGGAAGCCGGGCCAGCACGCCCTCGGTATCGAATCTCGGCAGCAGGATCAGCGAGGCTCCGCCCGCCAGTGCAGGCGTCGTCGTGCCGAACAGGCCATAGGCCATCGGGTTGGCATGCAGCAGCGTGTCGGCGTCGGTGATCCCCCAGCAGGCCGCGAGCGAGCGAGCGTTCCAGATCACGGCGCCGGCCGAGAGCAGGGCGCCCTTGGGCCGCCCGGTTGTGCCGGAGGTGTAGACCATCGCATTCGGGGCGGATGGTGCGATGTTCTGGAGCGGCCCCACGCCGCGCATCGTCCTGCTACGCTCAACGAGTGTGCCCCCGCCGCCGGCATCGAGCGTCAGCACAGGACAGCCCGCAGCAACCGCGACAGCCTGACGGACGGGATCGCAAACGACCAGTCTGGGCCGCGCATCGCCAAGGATATGGCTGACCTCGGCATCGGTCAGGCCGATATGAACGGGCACGTAGACCGCGCCGAGCCGGCAGACTGCGAGATAGAGCAGCACCGCTTCCGGCGACTTTTCGAGAATGCCGGCGACGAAATCGCCTTTCCCGACCCTCTCGCTCGAAAGCAGATCAGCATAGCGGGCCGTGATCTCGGGCACCTCGCCAAAGCGGACGACCCGGCCGTCGGCGTTTTCCATGAAGACCCGGTCGGGATCGCGCGCGGGGTCGATCAGGGCCGCGTAGACATTGGCATCATCGGACACGGTTATGGCGGGCATCGTCGTCCTGCTGGTCTGCGGGCTTATTCGCCCGTGAAGACGGGCTTGCGCTTCTCGGCGAAGGCGAGCGAGCCTTCCCGGTAGTCGGCGCTGCGATCGGCCAGATCGGACAGGGCTGCGATCTCGCCGGCCACTTCAGGCAGACGGCCCTGAAGAAGCGCGTCGCAGGCGAGTTTGGACGCCCGGATCGAGATGGGAGCATTCGCGATCATCGGCTCAGCCATGCGCAGCGCTGCCTCGACGACATCGCCCTCGACGACATCGGACACGAGACCGCAGGCTTGTGCCGCCTGTGCATCGATGAGTTCACCGGTATAAAGCATGCGTCTCGCCATGGTGATGCCGGCCGTCGCCACCAGAAGCTGCGTGCTGTCGGCGGGATAGACCAGCCCAAGCTTGGCGGGGGGCACGCCGAAGCGGGCGGTGGCGTCGGCAACGCGAAAATCGGCCCGCAGCGCCAGCGTGCAGCCGCCGCCGACACAAGGCCCGCTGACGGCCGCGATCACCGGCACCAGCGAGGCGGACACGGCCGCATAGCAGGCCATGATCGAATCCCAATAGGCCTGGCGTGCCGGCGGATCATCGCGGACAGCAGCAAAGGCGCCGATCTCGTCGCCGGCGCAGAACGCGCCGCCCCGGCCGGTCAGGACGATGACACGGATCGAAGGGTCGGCCCGCAGCGCGACGAAACTGTCGCCCAGCGCCTGCCAGGCGGGACCATTCAGGGCATTGCGTTTCGCGGGGCGGTTGATGGCGACGATGGCAACGCCCCCGCGGCGATCGGTCTCGATATCGGCCATCAGGTCACCTCGATGATATTGCTATATAATAATAATTATTATTAACGATGTCGGCACTGTCAACCGACCTGAGAGCTCGCTTGACAGGATCGAAAACCAATATCAAAATCCAATTGTTATTATTGCATAGCGATACTCGTTGCAGGGCGGATCGACGCCCGCATCGATCAGTCACCACCACGGACCGGCTCATGCAGACCAACGACATCACCATCGGACAGCTTTGGGACCGGCGCGCCTCCCGGGATCCAGGCCATGTGTATTGCCGCTTCGAGGATGAGAGCTGGACCATCGGCCAACTCGACGAGCGCATCAATCGCCTCGCCAATGCGTTGCTCGCATCGGGTCTCACGAAAGGCGACCGCGTCGCCGTGATGCTGCCGAGCCATCCCGAGCACATCATCGTCATCTTCGCCTTGGCCAAGGCCGGGCTCGTTCGCATCCCGGTCAATGTCCATCTCAAGGCCGCCGCGCTCGATTTCGTCTTCGATCGCTTCGAGCCGCATGCCCTGATCGCCGACGACGCTTATGCCGGGGCGCTGGCGCCGATTGTCGAGAGGGTACCGGGCCTTTCGGTGTTCTGGCGCGGGCGCGACGGTGCGCGGAGCCTGACAAGGCTTTTCGAGACCGGGAGCCCCCTGCCACCGAAGACGACCGTCGGGGCGGACGACATCATCGCGATCACGCCGAGTTCCGGCACCACCGGCGAGCCGAAGGGCGTTCTCAAGACCGACCGCAGCCTTCGTGCCGGGCCGATGGGGACGCTGGCTTTGACTGGCGCGACCTCCGGTGACGTCTTCCTGCTTTGGGAGCCCCTGCATCACGGCGCAGGCGTCGCTGTCCTGATTGCAGCACTGATGGAGCCGATCACGCTCGCCATGGTCGAGAAGTTCAGCGCCTCGCAGTTCTGGGAACAGGTCCGCCGATTCGACGTGACCCATATCCACTACCTCGGAGGCGTCCTGCCGATGCTGCTCAAGCAACCGGCCACTCCGCGCGACCGCGACCACAAGGTCCGGATGGCCTGGGGTGGAGGCTGCCCGCTGGATGTCTGGCGCGCCTTTGAAGAGCGCTTCGGCGTTTCTCTTTATGAAGGCTACGGCCTGTCGGAGATGACGACCTTCGTCACCATCAATCCGGAAGGCCGGCTCGGCTCCTGCGGACGGCCCCTGCCCTTCTACGAGGTCCGCCTGCTCGACGACGAGGGCCGCGACGTCCCGGTCGGCGAGCCGGGCGAGATCGTCGTGCGACCGCTTGAGCCCGGCCTGACGTTCAAGGGCTATTTCCGGATGGAGGAGGCCGGCGCGGCGCTGGTCAAGGACGGCTGGTTCTCGACCGGCGACCTTGCGCGACGGGACGAAGACGGCTTCCTGTTCTATTCCGGACGCAAGAAGGACAGCGTCCGGCGACGCGGCGTCAACATCTCCGCCTGGGAGGTGGAGCGCATCGTTCTGACCCATGACGACATCGAGGAATGCGCTCTGATCGGAGTCCCGAGCGAGCTCGGCGACGACGACCTCAAGCTCTTCATCCGCGCCACCCCGGGGCGCGCGCCCGATCCGATCGATCTCATCCGCTGGTGCGAGAGCCGAATGCCCTATTTCCAGATTCCGCGCTATATCGAGCCGATCGAGGAATTCCCGAAAACCCCGACGCAGCGGATCAAGAAGAGCGATTTGAGCCGCAGCGTCAGCGAGAGCTTCGATCTGGAAGCCTCCGGTTACAAGATCGGGAGGTAGCGCGAAGCGATGACAGGCTGGTTCCTTCAGCGCCTGCTCCAGGCCGTCTTCGTCATGCTGGCGATGACGCTGATCGTGTTCATCGGGATCAGCGTCATCGGCGATCCCGTCGAGGTGCTGATCTCTCCCGATGCGGATCAGACGGAGCGACTGCGCGCCATCGCAGCCTTCGGCCTCGATCGCCCACTCTGGGCGCAGTACCTGTCGTTCCTGAACGGTGCCCTTCATGGCGATCTCGGCCGCAGCTTCGTCTATAACGAGCCGGCTCTGAAGGTCATCCTCCAGCGCATGCCGGCGACGCTCGAACTCGCCTTCTGCGCCATGATCCTGTCGACCCTCATCGGCATTCCGCTAGGCCTCTATGCGGGCTTGAAGCCGAATGCGCCGATGTCGCGCGTCATCATGACAGGCTCGATCCTGGGCTTTTCGCTGCCGGGCTTCTGGGTCGGCCTGCTGCTGATCATGGTCTTCGCGGTCCAGCTCGGCTGGCTGCCTTCGGGTGGGCGCGGCGAGACACGCGAACTGTTCGGGATCGGCTGGTCCTTCCTGACGCTCGACGGGCTGCAGCACCTCGTGCTGCCGGCGCTCAATCTGGCGCTCTTCAAGATCTCGCTCGTCATGAGGCTGGTGCGAGCCGAAACCCGAGAGGTCATCCCGCAGGATTTCATCCGCACGGCGCGCGCCAAGGGCCTGCCCGAGCGGAGCGTGATCTTTCGTCACCTGCTGAAGAACATCATGATCCCGGTCGTCACCATCATCGGGCTCGAATTCGGCTCGGTGATCGCCTTTTCGGTGGTGACGGAGACGATCTTTGCCTGGCCCGGCATGGGCAAGCTGATCATCGACAGCATCCATGTGCTCGACCGCCCGATGATCGTCGCCTATCTGATGATCATCGTCCTGATGTTCGTGGTCATCAATCTGCTGGTCGACTGCCTCTACACGGCACTCGACCCCCGGGTGAGGCTGGGCAAATGACGGCACCCGCCTCGACCACAGAGATCGCTTCGCCACCGCGTGCGACGCCGCTACGGCGCTTCATGCGGGCCTTCGCGTCGTCAAAGCTTGCCATGGGCGGGCTTGTCGTCTTCTCCGCGATCGTTTTGGCGGCGGTGTTTGCGCCCTGGATCTCGCCGCAAAATCCCTATGATTTAATGCAGCTCGACATCCTGGACGGGCGATTGCCGCCGGGCTCGGTATCGGGCACCGGCATGACCTATTGGCTCGGCACCGACGACCAGGGCCGCGACATGCTGTCGGCCATCCTCTACGGCCTGCGGATATCCCTCGCGGTCGGCATCTGTTCGGCGCTACTGGCTGCCGCGGTCGGCACGACGCTGGGCTTGTTTGCCGCCTATGCCGGCGGCCGCATCGAGACCGGGCTGATGCGGCTGGTCGATCTGCAGCTCTCCTTTCCGACGATCCTGATCGCGCTGATGATCCTCGCCTTCCTGGGCAAGGGCATCGCCAATGTCGTGCTGGCGCTCGTGATCGTCGAATGGGCGACCTATGCCCGCACCGCCCGAGCCAGCGCGCTGATCGAGAGCCGCAAGGAATATATCGAGGCGGCACGCGCGATGGGCGCCCGGCCGATGCGGATCCTGTTCCGTCACCTGCTGCCAAACTGCCTGCCGCCGCTGATGGTGATCGCGACGGTTCAGATCGCGCGCGCGATCGCGCTGGAGGCGACGCTGTCCTTCCTCGGATTGGGCGTGCCCGTGACCGAGCCGAGCCTCGGCATGCTGATCGCCAACGGCTACCAGTACATGCTCTCCGGCAAATTCTGGATCAGCTTCTATCCAGGGCTCGCTTTGCTCGCGACCGTGGTCGCCATTAACCTGATCGGCGACCATCTGCGCGACGTGTTGAACCCGCGCCGGCAGGACGGTTGACACATACCCATCACACATCGCTAGGTCTGGTTAAATGCTTGGGATCGGACGCTCCCGCCGTCGGCTATGGCCGCTTGTGTTAAAGAACCTGCGGCTTCAGCAAACAGCCAATCTCGGTGTCAACGAAACCGGCAGTAGGCCACGCGGGCTTTTTGCCTCCTGAGTTCGATGGCCCAGGGTAAGAGCGCCGCTGGGCTTGCCTCATAGATCGAGCAGCGGACCGTTTTCGGGCTCGGGCGTGCCGCGATCACGCCATGCGCCCGCCAGCGTCAGGCTGGCGCTGTAAATCACCTTGCCGAACGCATCGCGAACGCAGACCGCAAACTCACGCCTGTCGCCATCCGGCAGGACCTCGCGCACCATGTCCGGTAAGGCATCGAGCGCGAGATAGCGCGCAGCGTCGTCTCCCGCCAGTTCGATGCCCTCGCTGTCGATATGGGAGAAAGTCCCGTCCGAGCTGTCGATGAAATAGCGTGGCATCTCGCTGCAATCTCCGGCGAGGGGATCGGTTCCGTCAGCGCGGCAACGTGATCAGATTGAGATAGGTGGGATCGAACTGCGAAAGCACAGCCAATCCGTCAAAATCGAGGATGGTGATCGTACTGCCCTTCCAGCGCACGAAACCGGTGGCACGGAGTTCCTGCAGTGTCCGATTGACATGCACGAGCGAGAACCCCAACGCATCCGCCAATTCGCCCTGGGCAACGGGGAAGCTGAAAGTTCCGTCCCGCGCCAGATCGACCGCCTGCAGGCGCAGATAAAGCTCGCAGATCAGATGTCCGAGATGAGCGGTAGCCGCACGCCGCCCGCTGGAGGTGATCCATGCCCGCTGGATCGCGCCGTCGATCACCGTCGAGAGCCAGAACAGACGGCCGAGATGGGCGGACCGGTCGATCACGCGCAGCAATTCGCGATGCGGGACATAGGCCGCCTCGCAATCCGTGAGCGCCACGACGCTGTGATCCATAACTTTCAGCAGGAAAGCATGCAGATCGACGAAATCTCCGGGGATATGGAGCGCGGTGATCTGGCGCTTACCATCGTCGAGAACGACCTCACGGGCAGTGAAGCCGCTGAGGACAATGCAGCTCTCCGAGGGCTGCGAATGCTGTGAGACGAGTTCTTCGCCCTTGCGCAGCAGCCTTCGCCGCATCGTCATGCCCTCGATGAGACCCCGCTCTTCGGGACTGACCATGTCGCGCAACTCCATGGAGCGCACGAGTGGATGCAGTTTCGATACGGGGACGTCTTGAGCCATCCGTTTTGCAACGCCGCCCGAACCGCATCGTTCCCGGCATCGTCCCACGAGTATGGGCGCCGGCTCGTTTGGGTGTTCCATGGTCGGCCCCCGCGCCCGCGCCACGAAAATTCCGCGCACACCGCAAAATAACCCTTGAACCTCTAGTAACTAGAGCAATTATGTTGGTCACCACTGGTCAAGGAGATCTCTGATGACGCTGCCCGTGGAACCCTTCAAGCGACTGGAATCGCCTTTGAAATCCATCACCTGGAAGGTTGATGGCATGGATTGCGGAAGCTGCGCCTCGACCATTCGCACGGCGCTGGAAAAGCTGCCTGGCGTCTCCGACATCAGGATTTCCGTGACCAAGGAGACGCTGAGCCTGGCCTTGGCGGAGGGTACGACGACCGCGGATGCGATCGAGGCGCGCGTGAAGCGTCTGGGCTTCGGGCCGGCATTGCAGGCCGCCCCGGCAAACCCGGCCGAAGGCTGCGGCCAAGAATACCATGGTCAAGAACACCATGGTCATCAGCATGACGACCATTCGCATGGCAAGCATGACGGTGCGGCTGCGGGACACGGCGAGGCCGTCGCGGCCGATGCGCTGAGCTGGACGGTCGTCGGCATGGATTGCGGTAGCTGCGCCGCCACCATCCGGACGGCGCTGGAAAAGATGCCGGGCGTCAGCGATCTGAAGATCTCGATCACCAATGAGACCTTGTCTCTGCGGCTTGCCGCAGGCCGCGCCGGGGTTGCGGTGATCGATGCCCAGCTCAGCCGGCTCGGCTACAAGCCGACGTTGCTCATCGCCCCCGCGACGGTGAGCTCGGACGTGACGGTTGCGCCGCCTGAGGCGCCGCGCAGTTGGTGGGCGACCACGAAAGGGCGGGTGGCGATCACGGCCGGCCTGCTTCTCGCAGCAGCCTATGCCGTCGGCCTCGTGTTCCCACAGGCCTCCTTCGTGGTCTTCGCGCTCGCCACAGCGATCGCCGTCGCGCCGATCGCCAGGCGCGCCATCATGGCCGCGCTTGCCGGCGCACCCTTCACCATCGAGATGCTGATGACGATCGCCGCCGCCGGCGCGCTCTTCATTGGAGCGATCGAAGAAGCGGCCGTCGTCGTCTTCCTCTTCGCGGTGGGCGAGGTGCTGGAAGGCGTTGCCGCCAACAAGGCGCGTTCCGGCATTCGCGCTCTCGCCGCACTCGTGCCGAAAACGGCCCTGCTCGACGAGGGCGGCAATGTGCGCGAGGTCGCCGCCGCCTCGCTGCGGATCGGACAGATCGCGCTGGTGCGCCCCGGCGACCGCGTGCCTGCCGATGGCAGCGTGATCGCCGGTTTTTCCAGCGTCGACGAATCGCCGATCACCGGCGAATCCGTACCCAAGGGCAAGGAGCCGGGCGCGGCGATCTTCGCCGGCTCGATCAATCAGGAAGCCGCACTGCGCATCAAGGTCGAGAGCGCGCCGCAGGACAATACCATCGCCCGCATCGTGGCGCTGGTCGAGGAGGCGCAGGACGCCAAAGCGCCCACCGAGCGCTTCATCGATCGTTTCTCGCGTATCTACATGCCGTGCATCGTCGGCTTGTCTCTGCTTGTGGCGGTGCTGCCGCCGCTGTTTGCCGGCGCGGAATGGTCTGTCTGGATCTATCGCGGGCTGACGCTGCTCTTGATCGGTTGCCCTTGCGCGCTGGTCATCTCGGTGCCGGCGGCGATCGCCTCCAGCCTCTCGATGGCCGCCAGACGCGGTCTGCTGGTCAAGGGCGGCGCGGTGGTGGAGACGCTGGCCCGCGTCCAGATCGTCGCCTTCGACAAGACGGGGACGCTAACCTGGGGCCGGCCGGTGGTGACCGACATCGTGCCCGGCACGGCCGATGCACGCCGCCTGCTGGCTTTGGCCAGCGCGGTCGAGCGTGAGTCGAGCCACCCTCTGGCGGAGGCGATCGTGGCGCGGGCGCAGGACGACCGGGCTGCCAAGCTCACGGTCTCAGGCACGCGCGCCATTCCCGGCAAGGGCATGGAAGCGCTCCTGGGCGAAACGCCGATCTTCATCGGCGCGCCGCGCTTTTCGGCCGAGCGGGCGGAGCTGCCGGCCGGGATGAACGAGACGATCGCTACGCTGGAGGAGCAGGGCAAGACGGTCGTGGTCGTGCTCGAGGGCGAAACCGTCGCCGGGCTGATCGCCCTGCGCGACGAGCCGCGCCCGGATGCGCGCGCCGCGATCGCCGATCTCAGGGCGCTCGGCCTGCGCACGGTGATGCTGACGGGCGACAACCGCCGCACGGGCGAGGCGATCGGCGGCCAGCTCGGCATCGAGGTCCAATCCGAGATGATGCCCGAGGCCAAGGTCGAGGCGGTGCGCGCCTTGCGGCAGACGGGCCATGTCGTGATGGTCGGCGACGGCATCAACGATGCCCCCGCGCTCGCCGCGGCCGATGCCGGCATCGCCATGGGCTCGGGCACGGATGTCGCCATCGAGGCCGCCGACGCCGCCTTGCTGAAGAGCCGCGTCGGCGATGTCGTCAGGCTGATCCGGCTGTCGCGCGCGACCATGGCCAATATCCGCCAGAACATCGTCATCGCGCTCGGGCTGAAGATGCTGTTCCTCGTGACCACGATCATCGGCGCGACCGGGCTCTGGATCGCGGTCCTGGCGGATACGGGTGCGACCGTTCTGGTCACACTCAACGCGCTGAGGTTGCTAGGCTTCTTCAAGGGCGAGGACAGCACCTCGACGGCTGATACCAAATCCCATGGATCATGACGCATGGGCCCATTTCCGTCGGCCGATGGACA
>QBLV01000133.1 GCA_003241815.1 Hyphomicrobiales bacterium
CGCCATCGGCCACCGCCGAGAGCGCCCGGGCAAACTCGCTCGTCGCCGAATCCACAACCGCGTTGATCTCGTTGATGCCCGCGACGAGCTTCTGCATCTGTGCGTCGGCCTGATCGATCTGGAGACGCGCCGTGAAATCGCCCGCCGCCGCAGCGGCAACAACCTCGCCGACATCCGAAACTACGGCTTCCATCGATTGCGTCCGGGCGAGGCGCGCCGCGGACGCCGCGCGCTCAGCCGTCTCAAGATCGCGCATCTTGACCAGATTGTCCCGGAACACCGACAAGGCCGAGGCCATCGCCCCGATCTCGTCCTTGCGCCCCGCGCCTTCGATCGTGGGCACGGTCTCGCCCCTGGCCAGCACCAGCATCGTTCCGCTGATGCTGGCAAGCGGCCTGGTGATGCCACGGGCGATGAAGAAGGCTGCAATGAGCGAGCCGAACAAGGCGAGCAGGCCGATCGCGGCATCGGCGTAGAGCGCGCGCGCCGCCGCATCCGCCGCCGCGCTCGCGGTCAGCGCCATGTGCCGGCTCGCCTTGTCCTCCACTGTTTTGAGGAGGTCGATCCGTGCCGTGGTGGCGGCGAACCAGGCCGGGCCGCTGACGCTGCTGATATCGCCGCCGAACGGGCCGGTCTGCCCGACTTCGCGCATCCGCTCGACTTCGCGCGACTCGCCGGAAGTTAGCACCGCGTCGAGCGCCTGGCCGAGTTCGGGTGCCGCGATCAGCCGAAAATCATCGAACAGCGCGTTCTGCAAAGTGAAGAGGCTGACGAAGCCCTGAAAGACCTTTGGCTCGAATCGGCCCGAGGCGAAGGAGACTGCACCTATGGCGCGCTCCTGCCCGGCCCGCTCCTTGCCTTCCAGCATGAGGATATAGGCGCGTGCCGCCGCGTTGATACGCGCGTCATCCGCCAGCTTCTGCGTCGCGCCAATCATCTTGACGATCTGGCCGATCGCCGCGGCATAGCGGGCCGCCATCTCGGGAGGGGCGATCTCAAGTTTATCGACGCGCGTGCGCGCTGCCATGACCTCGGCCACCGCCTGTTCAATATCCATTCGATATGATCGCAAGCTTTCGGCCAGTTTGATTTGGTCGAGCGCCTGCATGCCGGTGTTGAAAGCCTGGAGCGTCTTGTCTGTGACTTGGCGTTGCGCCGCCATCTCGCTGCCGAACCGGGCGCCTTTGGCGCCGAGGAAGACAGCGGAAGCGCCGCGCTCCTTTTGCAGTTCGTGGGCTGTCTGCCCGAAATCGGCGACGACGCTGGCGATCCTGGCGACGCCCTTGGCCTGTTCGGTCTCGCGCCACATCGAAGGCAGCGTTATGGCGAGGAGAATGATCAGGCTCAGGATCGGGATGCCAACGACCGCGGCAATCTTGGTTCCGATCGACCTGTCCTGGGAGAAGCGCGCGAAAGCGGATGCCATTTTTTTCTCCGCGGTTTGGCCAGGTTACCAGCGAGCCGCCGCCACGAATGCACTGGTCCAGCTTTAGCGAAGATTAGTTAATTTCTAATCAACCAGCAGCCCTGCGCCCTGTGATTGTGCCGTGAAGAAACATCAGCTCCAGAAAACCTGACGGAAAGCAGCGTAAGACGCTAGACTGGTCGGCGGCCCTGGAGTGACACAGACCATAGCCTGCATGTGATCCCGCGGAGCGCTGAAAACAGCCCATCCGATGCCATCCCTTTGGTCAGCATCGGACACGCCCACCCGACTGATCATGGACGGTTCAGCCGTCCGGCCTAGGTGAATGTAATCAATGCCGATGGCATGGCCGACGTTCAGGGCCATGGCGCATGCGGTGGCGTGGGTCCTTGTGCTTCATCATGCATATGATGGACCGAAGCTTCCGCTTGAATCGACAATCTCCAGCCATACGGCTCGCCCTACCTCGTCAGAATTGAGTGAGGAACCAAGTTGGTGCACTCTGTCTCTTCAAAGCGGCAACGACGCGCCGATGATCTGGTCGAGCCGCTTGAGGCAGTGAAGGCCGACGCGGAAGCGCGCGGTTTCGTTACCCCGGCTTATTTCATCGAGACGGCGCTAATCGAGGCTCGATTGCAGGCGTGCTGCGCAATGGAAGACATGATCCCCCAAAAAATCACACCATCTGGTCAATGGCCGCGATAGAGCGACGAAACGTAGCTTCGCGATGGATGTGGCGCGGTCGTGCCGAACCGAGTTGTGACCGGATTTCACGCGCCGTTCGAAGCGCAAGTGTCTGTAAATTTTGGGCGATATTGTTAGCGCGTCCGCCGAACACCAAACTTTCGGACGCAATGCTCCGCGCCTCAGTCGGGCATGGCGGTTCGATCTACGAAACCGACAAGCGGGCTGATGACCTTTTGGTGATTTGAAATTCGTATAAATGGCTTGTGAGATAGGGCGACCCACTATGGCCCTATTATATCTCCTCCGAATAGAACCCCCTTGAAAGTTACATATGGAGGCCTATCAAATTCTCCAGCGGGATTGTTCCGCCATTTTTTGAGAACGTCTGTTCCGTGCAGTGCTTCAAGGGCATACGCGGCATAGGTATCAGCATTTTTCCTTCGCTGCATTGCCGTCATTTTTCCGTATGGTGTCAAATGGTATGGTTTTGCTTCCTCATCTTCCATTTGGTAATAGCCCTGGTCATCGAGTGCCTTACCAGAACTTCCTGTGCCTCCAACGTAATGAATAATCTCATGATAGAGTTGTTTGGCGAAATACCACAGTCCTAGATAGTCCATTCTGGGACCAAGCCATATTTCTTTTGTATATGTGTCGCTAAAAAAACGAGATTGCTCTAAATATGAAGCCGTTCCAGCCCCCGTCCAGGTCAATGCGAAAATTTGATCTACGGATCTTCCATCATAGTAGCTTCCGACACTTACGCCACGAAAGTCGCCGTTTCCCACTGACTGCCTTCGAGAAATCTCAGATCGAGCAAGCTGAACGTTTTTGGCGACGATCGAGATCTCATCGCTTGTTAACGGAGCAATTTCATCGGATCGCCTGAAGTGCTTCCTGAACAGCAGCGCATGAGAGCCGCCGGGATTCTTGCTCGCTTCGGTCAAGGTGAGGGCCGAGGCGGCTCCCAGTCGGGCCATCTCAGGAAGTGCAGCTACAGCTGCCTTGATGCGGTCAGTATCCGTGAGGAGGGGCTTAACGTGAGCCTCGGTTTTGGCCTTGTCGTCTATAAAATCCCCATCGGGTATCACTGGTCCACCGATGAAGCTGGACGTCTTAATTCTTATAGTATCATTGGACTGTGCAAGGGAATAGCTTTGTAGCAATAAAGATCGAATTGTTGGTCCGTCTATCTCGACAAGTCCATCAGAGGCGCCGAAGCGAGATTGCTGAAAAGATATTATTCGATCTCGTGTTTTCGAGCCGTAGTTACCGTCAGGCTTAAGCGGAATCATCTTTCCACTCACTATCCCGGGTGCTGCGACCATGTTCAGCAATCTCTGCACTCGATATACTTCGCCTGGCTTGTTTAATCCAGAAATACCAACGGGATTACGTATAAAACCTGGCGACAGCCGCGGTATTCCACCCAGTTTCCTTGAGGTGGTATCGTGGGAACGATAGGTTTTTCCTTTGAACCCGCTCACTTTATTGCTCCTTTGATTGAGCGCGATTCTACATCGGCAGATCCGACGGCGGCATCCTCTGTTTGAAGGACGGTTGCGAACTGCTCAGCAGCCAGCCCTGTATCCACATGCCGGGGCTCAGGCACACGCCGGTCTCGCGGCTGTCTCAAACGCAGCAGTAGTCAGAGCGAGCCACGCCGAAACCAACCTCGGCCAACTTGTAGAGCACCTGCAGGTGTAGCATGTCGTAGAGGCCGGGATCCTTGCAGGCTTCCGCCGCGACCGCGCCGCCGGAGCATCCGATGGCGGAAGTCACCGTAACCTAGCAGTGCTGGTCTTCTCCCTCAGAAGCCTGGCGCATGCGGGATCCGCCGATTCATCCTTTCCTCCGCCACGTTGTTCCGCAGCGACATCATCCATAGCCTTTTGCACCTGGGAACGTAACATTTTCTGGCTCATCACAGCGTTACAAAACGTTCCATAACCTATTGATTTTATTTAAGCGTAAGCCAATTCAATCCTCTCTCGCAGCACCAGCCCATCTCCTTGATGTGGCTGAGAGTCTTGACGGCGCACAGACGATGGGTCGTTATCGCGTGGCTGTCCCTGCTCAGCCAGAGAGCCTCTTTAGCTCTATCAGCTTCGAACTGCAGCGCTCCGGCTTGGCGCAGGAACCTCAGTATTTGATCACACCGAAGCGCCGGAACGCCTCGTGAATCCGGTCGGAATAGGTATTGAAGCTGGGATAGTCGCCGAGATGGGCCGGCCGGGGCCGTGGCAGCTCGATGGCGATCTCGTCGACTACGCGCCCGGGCGTCGGCGACATGACCAGCACGCGGTCCGACAGTCCAATCGCCTCCTCGATCGAATGGGTGATGAACACGACGGTCTTGCCGGTCTCCAACCAGAGCATCTCCAGGTCGTGCCGGATCTGCGTGCGCGTAATCGCATCAAGGGCTCCAAACGGTTCGTCCATCATGAGGACGGACGGGTCGTGGATCAGGGCACGCGCGATCGAGACGCGCTGGCGCATCCCGCCTGAAAGCTGCTTGGGATAGCGGTCCACCGCATGACTGATGCCAAGCTTGGCGAAGAGCTCAAGCGCGCGTGCCTTTGCCGGGCCGAGGGGCAGGCCTCGAAACTCGGCCTGCAACATCACGTTGTCCAACGCGGTCCGGAAGTCGAGAAGGAGATGGTCCTGGAAGACGATGCCGATATCGGTCAGCGGCGCGGTCAAAGCCTTGCCATCGACGAGCAGTTCTCCACCGCTCACCGGGATCAGACCCGCCGCCATCAGCATGAAGGTGCTCTTGCCGCAGCCGGACGGGCCGATCAGGCTGACGAACTCACCGCTCCTGATATCGAGGTCGAGACCATCCACGGCGGTAAAGCCGCCGAAGGTCTTGACGATGCCGCGCCCCGTAATGGACGCGGCTGTGCCAGTGCCGGCATTGACAGTCATGCCGTCCTCACGAACAGGCCGAGGCCGGCAGCAGTTCTGTGCTGTAGTAGTCGGTGATCGGCTTGTCCTTGGGCAGCCCGAGATACTGGGTCAAGAGGTCGTAGCTGACCGCCCAGTTCTTCTCCGGCACCGTGCCGAGCGATGTCGCTCCAGGCGCACAGAGCAGCTTGTTGACGACGTCGAACTGGGCGAGCACCTGCGCCTTTTTCACCGCGGGAAACTGCGCCACGACGGCGTCGGCTGCGGCATCGGGGTTCTTCCGCGCCGCATCCCAGCCCTGAAGGCTCGCCTCGACGAACTTCTTGAAGAGGTCTGCGTCGGCCTTGATCCGGTCGTCGCGGGCGATGATCGAGAGGCCGACCGTCGGCACGCCGATGTCGCGATAGAAGAGGTCGGTGACCTTGAAGCCACGCTCGCGGATCTGGATCGAATGGAAGTCGGCGCCACCCAGGATCGCATCGACCTTCTTTTCCAGAAGCGCGCCGACGAAGGCTGCGGGGTCGATGGCGATCACGTCGACCTTCGACTTGTCGATCTGGTTGCTCGCCAGAATGGCCTCGAGCAAGATCGTCTGGGCGGTGCCGGGCTGCACCGCGACCTTCTTGCCGACGAGATCCTTCGGCGAAGCGATGCCGCTTTCGGTGAGTGAAATGATCGCGAAACCGTTGGTCTGCAACACGGGAGCGATGATCTTCACCGGGGCACCCTTGGTGCGCAGCTGCATCGCAGCCGGAGCGTCGGCAAAGCCGAAATCGGCCTGGCCGGTCGCGACCATCTGCGCCGTGGTGCCGGAGCCCTTGCCTTCCTCGATTGTGAGGTTGATGCCCGCCTTCTCGTAGAGCCCCATCTGCTTGGCCATCATGAACCCGGCATTGGGCGCGGCCGCCAGGAAGTTCAGAGTAATCTTCATTGGCTTTCCACCAGCCTGGGCGAAGGCCTGGCTCGTGCTCAGCGCGAGCACGGCGACGGTGGCTATTAGAGTGCGTCTGTTCATGGTCGTGATCCTCCCGGATGTCCCGGTTGAGCCCGGGTTGATGATGGTTGCGGTGGTTCAGGTCTTGCGCTGCCAGGGCATCAGCAGGACCTCGAGCCCATCGACGAGGTAGCTGAACAGAATGCCGACAAGGCTGAGCGCGACGAGGCAGGCGAAGATCAACGGCATGTCGAGGAAACTGGTGCCGCGCAGCAGCAGGTAGCCAAGGCCCGAATTGGCACCGACGAATTCGCCGACGATTGCGCCCGTGGCGGCGAACACAGCCGAGACCTTAAGCCCGGAGAAGATGTAGTTCAGCGCAGCGGGAACTCGCACCTTGCGAAAGGTGTCCCAGCGCGTCGCACCCATTGAGCGGGTCAAATAGAGCACTCGCTCGTCGAGCGCGCGAAAGCCAGTCATGCTGGCGACCAGCGTCGGGAAGAAGCAGAGGAGGAAGGTCAGCAGCACCTTGGGGAACAGGCCGAAGCCGAACCAGACGACGAAGAGCGGCGCGATGGCGATCTTGGGCACAAGCTGGAAGAAGACGATCACCGGATAGACCGCCTTCTCCAGCAGCCTGACCGAGACGATGATGTAGCCGAGCGGGATCGAGATCACGGCCGCCATCAGGAAGCCGAGCACGATCTCGTTGGCTGTGACCAGAGTGTGCTCGAAAATGAGAGCGCGGTCGGTCCAGAGGCGCTCGAAGAATGCGCTCGGCACGGGCAGGATGTATTCCGGCACGCCGGCCAGCGGCACGAGCCACTCCCAAGCGAGCAGGAGCACGGCAAAGCTCGCCATCGGCCAGGCGATGGCCGAAGCCCACGCGGCCAGCCGGCCGGCGGCGGCAACTTCCTGCACGGCTGGCCGTGCCTTGATGGCGGGTGCGATGTCGTCGGTCATGGGCTGGTTTCCACCGAGTGGGCGTCGTCCGGGTGGCGTCTGACGACAGGCTTTGCCGGCACCTGCAACTGCCGGCGCCGCAACGGCCAGATTTCGGCCATGTCCCGGGCTGCGTCACGCAGCGCCAGCGCGATGGCGTCGCGTCGCGGCTCGCCCATGCGCGATGATGGGCCGGCGACGCTGAGTGTGCCGGCAACAGGCGCATCCGCAGCGGGGCCGGCACGAAAGGCGGTCGCCATGGCCACAGTGCCGATCTCGCCCTCCTCGACGGCCAGCGCGACACCGCGACGACGGGTCTCCGTGAGGTGACGCCGCAGCATGTCGATATCCGAGATGGCGTTGGGGCCGGCGCGCTCGCTCGACTCAAAGCCGCGGGCGCAAACGATGCGCAGGGCGTCGGCCTCCGGCAGCGAAGCCAGCCAGGCCTTCCCCGTGGCTGTCGCGTGCAACACGATGCCGGCGCCCATTGGCGGGTCGTAGCGCAGTCCTGCGGTGGCGCCTTGAGCACGGGCGATCCAGACAAGATCCTCGCCTTCGACCACGGCGAGCCGGCAGTATTCGCGGGTTCTGTGTGCCAGGGCGTCGAGCACGATCTGCCCGGCATCGGGCAGGCCGCGCAGATCAAGATCCCGGAAGGCAAGCTGCGCGAGCTTCAGCGTCAGACCATAGGCCCCGGTGGCGGAATCCTGACTGACGAAGCCGCGCTCGGTCAGGGTCGCAAGCAGGCGATGGGTTGCGCTGACGGGCAGGTCGAGTCGGCTCGACAGCAAGCCAAGGTCGATCCCGTCGGGCTCGCCAGCCAGCGCTTCCAGCACCTTCAACGCGCGCTCGACCGCTGCGATCGTCACCGTCTCATCCCTGTTTTTATTTTTGGAATCGAATTCCAATTCAGAATTGATTTTCGTATATGAGGCGACGGAGGCGGAGTCAACGCGCCTCGACGAAGAAGCGGGAGGATGCCAGTGAGCTTGTCTGGAGAAGGTGCGGTCGCGATCTGGCACGATATCGCGCCGGAAGGCCGCGACGCATTCTACGCTTGGCATGGGCAGGAGCACATGCCGGAACGCGTCGGCATCCCCGGCTTCCAGCGCGGCCGGCGCTATGCCGCGATCGAGGCCGATCTCGAATTCTTCAATCTCTACGAGGCCTTGAGTGTCGAGGTGCTGAAGGGCCAGGACTATACGGCGCGGGTCAACGCACCGACGCCCTGGACCCTCTCGACTGTGAAGCACTTCCGTTCGGTGGCGCGTTCGATCTGCCGCGTCGCCCTTAGCACTGGGCCGGCTCAGGGCGGCCTGATCGCGACCTTGCGCTACGATGTGGCGGAGGCGAATGCGACCGAGCACAAGGCTACCCTGCAGCGCCGCACCATTCCCGATCTGCTCGCACGGCCGGGCGTCGCGGCGGTGCATCTCCTGACGGCCGACGCCGAGGCAAGCGGTGTCCCCACCGCCGAGCAGAAGGCGCGTGGCGTTGCCAATGCCGTGCCGCGCTGGGTGCTGCTGCTCGAGGGCTGGGGCGATGAAGCGGCCTTTGTTGCGACGGCGAAGGCCGAACTTGCGCCGGACAGGTTCGATGCGATCGGTGGCCAGGGCCCGTATTCGCTTGGGCTTTACCGTCACCAGATCACGCGGACCAAGACCGCCTGGAGCGCCGGCTGATGGGCGCGACCTATGACCTTTCCGGTCGCCTCGCGATCGTCACCGGCGGCGCCGGCGGGTTGGGGCGTGGGATCGCCCGAGCCCTTCTCGACGCCGGTGCCGGGGTGGAGCTCTGGGACGCCAATGCAGCCGGCCTCGCCGAGGCGGCAACCGAACTGGGCGCCGGCACCTGCACCGTCGACATCACCGACCCGGAAGCGGTCGATCGCGCCGCAGAGGCGGCTTTCTCCGCCCATGGCGGGATCGATATCCTGATCAACAATGCCGGCGTTCTCGGGGAGGTGAAGCCGATCTGGGAGACCTCGCCTGAGAACGTCCAGCGCGTTCTGCAGGTCAACCTTTTCGGTGCCTATCTGGTGACGCGCGCCATCATCGGGCGGATGCGCCACCAGGCGCCGCGCCCCTCGCGCGTGACACCGCACCCGCTTCGCGGCCATGTCGTCAGCATCGCCTCGATCCAGGGCAAGGAGGGCATGGAACGCGCCGTGGCCTACAGCGCCTCGAAGGCAGGGCTGATCGCGCTGACCAAGAGCGTCGCCAAAGAAACGGCTCAGGAGGGCATAATCGTCACGGCCATCACCCCTTCTGCCGCCGAAACCGCCATGGCGCGTGAGATTTCTGCAGAACGCCGCGCCGACATCCTCGGTCGAATTCCGATGGGGCGTTTCGTCGAGATTGAGGAGGTTGCGCGAATGGTGCTCTGGCTGTCGTCCGACGAGTGCTCGTTCTCGACCGGCGGGATCTTCGACTTGTCAGGCGGCCGGGCAACCTATTGAGTCCACGTCACGCGCCTCCTTGATTGACCAGCCCGGGATCCGGCAGGACAGGATTAGCAGAGACCTCTCCCGCAAACAGCTGAACCGAGGTCAAAGTGCAAAACCATCGAGTGCAAGCCCACATCAAAGGGATCCACCGACTCAGCCTTTCCTTCCCAGTCGCCTCAAGGGAACTCGCGGTAGCATGCCGTGTCACTCTGATGTGTTACCAGCGGGTGTTACCACGAATTTAAAATTATGTTTGAAATCAGTCACTTAGTGAAGTGGCTGGGGCGGGAGGATTCGAACCTCCGAATGGCGGTACCAAAAACCGCTGCCTTACCACTTGGCGACGCCCCAATGCGCCGCGTTCTAGAACGCGGCGTTGCCTTTCGCAACCTGCCATGCACCCGACCGGGCGGGACAAAAAGCCACCGCAGCGAGACGCGAGAGGCCAGCGCTGGTCACGATGCAAAACGGGACATCGAGAATTCGACATCGGGAGCCCCGCAGCCTGTTGCGTGCGGCCGCCGCGCTGGCTATAAGCCGCCCACCAGTCAATCGGAGTGTGGCTCAGCCTGGTAGAGCACCTCGTTCGGGACGAGGGGGTCGCAGGTTCAAATCCTGCCACTCCGACCAAAATTTCCCGTTTATATTCAAGAACCGACCAAATCAGCCCTTCTGGGCTTTTTTGTTATCTGGACCGTTTGCCGATGCGCTTCGCCCTGTTGGCGGCGGCATGAACAGGCTTGCGCCATGCACGGTGTCACGCACGGTGTTTTGCAACCGGTGTCTTGCCACGAGCAGCAAGCCGATGTGGCCATCGCCGCGCTCGCCCGCGAGGCTGATGCAACACCACCAGCGGAATCGACCATGAAGCGCGCGCTCCAATATCTCGGTATTCTCGGACTGGCGACGCTGCTCGCCGGTTGCGACAAATGCGGCAATCTCGGCCCGTTCTTCTCCGGGCCCAAGACCTGCAGCAGCTCCAGCCCCAATGGCTGACGGACGCCTCTTCCACCGCTTCCGACCACACCGGACATGAAAAAGGCCGGGGCGATGCCCCGGCCCGATGATGTTTCGTCGTGCGGCAGACTCAGCCGCGGCGCTGCAGGACCGACCAGCCGGCACGCGCCAGGCAGGCGACCAGCGCCAGCTTGACGAGATCGCCGAGGATGAAGGGCTGGACGCCATAGGCGAAGGCCTTAGCGAAACCGACGCCTGTCGTGCCGGCTGCCATCTGCGCACCGAATGCGAGCCAGCCGAAGCCCAGCAGCATCATCACGGCCTCGGCCGCAACGAGGCCAGCGACCAAACGCGTCAGCGAGGCATCGCGCGCGGCAGCCCAGCCGGCGATGGCGGCCGCAACGACGAAGCCGACCAGGAAGCCACCAGTCGGGCCGACCAGATAGAGCGGGCCGGCGGCAACCGGCGGCGTGTTGGTGAAGACCGGCAGGCCGGCGAGGCCATAGGCGATGTAGAGGGCCACCGTCGCGGCGCCCAGGCGCGACCCGTAAGCTGCGCCCAGACCCAGCACCGCAAGCGTCTGCAGCGTCATCGGCACCGGCCAGAACGGCACCTTGATCTTGGCGGCCAGCACCAGCAGCAGGCTGCCGGCGACGGCAAGGGCGATATTGCGCAGCATGGTCGCGCGCGGGCCCGAAATGGCAGGAAGGGCCGCCCCGGCCAGCGTCGGGGCTTGAAGGGGAAGCATATCGGCCATGGGCATGTCGTCCTGTTTCCGAAGGCCGCGCTGCGCGACCACCTTTCTCGTCTATAGAAAATGCGGCAAAGCCCGACAAGCGGCGAGCCGCGCGAGGTGGCGCCAAGCGGGAGTGCAGGATCACGCATGAGCGACGAGATCGAATTCGACCGAAGCGCCACGACCCCACCAGGCGAGGTCGCGAGGCTGTCGCCGCTGGTCCGGCGCGTCATCGCCGGCAATGGCGGGCCGATGACCTTTACCGGCACCTGCAGCTACATTGTCGGCCGAGGGACGGTCGCGATCATCGACCCCGGCCCTGACGACCCCGACCATGTCGCGAGGCTGCTGGCGGCGGTTGGCGGCGAGAGCGTGAGCCACATCGTCGTGACGCATACGCATCGCGACCATTCCCCCGCCGTCCCGGCGCTCAAGGTCGCGACCGGGGCGAGCGTCGTCGGCTGCGGGCCGCACCGCGCCGCGCGCGAACTGGCGGAGGGCGAGGTCAACCGGCTCGATGCTGCGGCCGACCGCGACTATGCGCCCGACCTTGCCATGGCGGATGGCGATGTGATTTCGGGGCCTGGCTGGTCGCTTGCCGCCGTTGAAACGCCGGGCCACACCGCAAACCATCTCGCCTTTACGCTGGCGGAGGAGGGGGCTTTGTTCTCCGGCGACCATGTCATGGCCTGGTCGACCTCGATCGTGGCTCCGCCGGACGGCTCGATGGTGGCTTATATGGCTTCGATCGAGAAGCTGCGCGGCCTGGAGCATGGCGTCTACTGGCCGGGGCATGGTGGCCCCGTGACCGAGCCGCAGCGCTTCCTGCGCGGGCTGGTGCAGCAC
>QBLV01000134.1 GCA_003241815.1 Hyphomicrobiales bacterium
CTCGCCGGCGATCATGGTGGCTATCAGAAGCTACACCACGCAATGGGACACGACCACTGGCCGTTGACACCACGACTTGACCAAGCCCTTGCGAACGACGAATCAGTAACCGTCCCGTGATCGATTTCAGTTTCGATTTGGCAGGGAGATGGCATTAATTCCTGCCTTTATTGCTGGCAGACTATATCTGCGACCCGTGACGGTCGCCACCTCGCAGGCCTTGCCAAAGAGATACCCCTGGCCTGCATCGCAGCCGATTGAACGGAGGAATTCGTATTGACCTTCGGTCTCGATGCCTTCCGCCACAACCGTCTTGCCTAGGGTATGCGCAAGTTCAACGAGCGCCTTGATAATAGCCGGGCTTTCTGCATTTCGCCCGAGGCCGAAAACGAAGGACTTGTCGATCTTAATCTGGTCGATCGGAAAGTCACGCAAATGGCTCAGGGACGAGTAGCCCGTGCCGAAATCGTCGAGCGCGATCAGGACACCCGCATCACTCAGCGTTCGCAGGGTCGTGCGTACAGCCTTGGGGTCGGCGCCGAGAAACAACGTCTCCGTCACTTCCAGCTTGAGCGCGCCAGGATCGATCCCGCACTCGTCAAGCCGGTTCAGCAGGCGTTCTGGAAAATCGGTGTTGTGCAGTTCTGCTTCGGTAGCGTTGAGACTTATGACGCCGGGGTTGATCCCCCCAGCCCGTAAATTGGCTATGTCAGCTGTTACCAAAGCCAGCATGCGATCACCGATGCGACGGCAGGAACGCTGGTCCGAAAAGGCCTCGGCGAAATCGCCCGCCACGCTGATCGATCCGTCGCGATTGCGAATGCGCGCAAGGGCCTCGTAGCCATAGATCGACCGATCCGAGAGATGCACGAAGGGCTGGTAGAACGGCAGCAGCCTATTGCCGATGATCGCGCGCTCGACCTTTTCGATCGCCAGCCGTCGCTTGTCGAACAGGTTGACGATGTTGGTAACGTAACAACCGATGGCGCCACGCTCGCGATTTTTGCCATTGTAGAGCGCGACATCGGCGCAGCGCAGTAACGCTTCACAGGTGTCAGCGTCGCCCGGATAGGTCGCGATGCCGATCGTCGCCGAGACGAGGACGCTATCGCCCATCGTACGAATAGGTTGCTTCAGCGCATTCAACATCTGCCGGGCCACGGTTTGCTGCCTGCCGGCAGAACCTACACGAGGCAAAATGATGGCGAATTCATCACCACCGAGCCGGGCGACCATGCCACCTGGCGGCAAGCGACTGACAAGCCGCTCGGCGACCATCTTGAGCACGTCGTCGCCGGCCTGATGGCCACGGGTGTCGTTGATTTCCTTGAAACCATCGAGGTCCAGTAGGAGAAGCGAGACCGACGATCCCTCGGCTTTCGCCGCAGCGAAGCTCTCGGCCAGGCTGTCCTGAAAGCGAGCTCGATTGGCAACGCCCGTCAAGAAATCGATGTTTGCGCTCTTCCAGAGCTTCTCGCGCGCTTCATGGGCGACGGTGACGTCCTGGAAAACACCCACCAGCCTTGCCTGCTCACCCTCCGCGATTTGCCGTTCGCCAGATGACCGGATGCGACGCTTTCGCCCAGTTGCTGTGACGAAGTCGGTCTCGAACACGAATGGCTTGCCGGTCTCGATCGTCGTCTGGACGTTCGTCTCCACGATGTGACGCGATGCTTCCGGATAAAAGCTCAACGCCTCGTCCAGCGTTGGCGGCATTCCAACGGGGAGATCATGTAGCCGAAAGACCTCATCCGACCATGTTGTCCGCAACGTCTGCAAATCGAGGGCCCAAGCTCCAATTTCGGCCATGCGTTCGGCCTGGAGGAGCAGCGTATTTTTTGTTTCCAGCTCGCGCGATTCCAGTTTGCTCCTGGCGACTGCGACCGCAAGCGCGAGCGAATGAGCGTGAGATTCGATCAGGCTCTCGACGATTTGGCCGAATTCGATGAGAGCGTCCTTTTCTGTGGCGCTGAAGGAGCGGGGCACCGTGTCGATGACACAAAACGATCCGACTCTGTGTTCGTCATCCAAAGACAACGGGTAGCCGGCGTAAAAGCGTATGTTGGGAGAGGCCGTGACAAGAGGATTGTCGCTGAAGCGCTCGTCCTTGCTTGCGTCAGGTACGACGAACAGCTCAGAATCCAAAATTGTGTAATTGCAGAAGGCGAGGTCCCTTGCCGTCTCGCAGACATCCAGCCCACATTTGGCCTTGAACCATTGCCGATCGTGATCGATCAGGGAGACCAGCACGATCGGACAGCCGAAGTGTTTGGACGCCAGGGACACGATCGCATCAAAGTGCGGCTGTACCGATGTCCCGACCAGTTTAAGCGCATGCAAGGCGTCAAGCCTCGCGGATTCATTCGGCGGGGTGGGGTATGGACGCAAGATTCACCTCAGACGTTCAGTTCTCAACTTTTCCCCACAGCGCGTCACGTCGTAATCAGTTAGTGGCGCTGACCCTTAACAGAGCGTTTCGAAATCGAGACGATCGGCTGCGCAAATCCGTAGCTCTCGTGGCGGCGAAACAACGGAAAAGGCATCAGCGCTCGATCCCCTGAGAGCGTCTTTGAGCAAGATCCATTTGGTTGCGGTCCAAATGCCCAGAAACCCGTCCCGCGATTTCATTCGAAACTTGCACTTCCCACGCCGACCCAAGCGCGCGGACTGCCTTGACGAGCCGCGCTGGCCAACGATCGGGGCCCAAGGAGCGCAAAGCGTCACCAAGGCGCTGCAGAGATCGCAGCGCGCGCGAGGTCCATGTCAGTTTTTGCGCGACATCTCTTCGAACGATCCCATCCGCGATGAATGCGATCCGATCGTCTGCGTGATCGACGACGTTGGTCTTTTCCCAATATTGCGCCGCTTCCGAAAATAGGCGCTCCCGGATCGCCTGGGCCGGGGCTGGCATGCGCGAATCGGCTTGTCGGAGACGGCACAGGGCATCGAGCCGATCCTGCTCGACGACGATGCGGGCGTCGTGTCGATGACGGCTGAGGCTAACATAGACCTCGCGGGCATCGGTCGAACGGGCGATATAGAGGACGGCCGCGGCCGCGGTTCTTCCCTGAACAGAATAAGCCGTGCCAGCTATCGCATGGACGATCTTCGGCGGCGTCGGCTTTCGCTTGAAGAGGGGTTCACGCGCGAGCGCCTGCCAGGGCAGCTCGAGCCGCCGACCGTCCTGATGAGACAAAGTGAGCGTGACCTCTCCGGCCTGGTTCTGGCCGATGGCTTCGACCGTAGCTCGATGGCCGTTGCGAATGCCATGTTGAGGTAAAGTCTCGCCGAAACGCAGGCTGTCCCCGATAGCGATTGCGATCTTGGTCGGCTTGCCCTTGCGGTCGAGTGCGCGCAGCTCGACCAAGTCTGGACCAAGCAGGCCTTCCTTGCGCAGTGCCTGTCGGGCTTTCCGGTTCAACGCAGCCGCGTCATCGTTGCGGCGGGTGATGATCAAAACGTCTTCGCCATGCTCGGCGCATTGTTGCCGCCAGAGAGCTATGACGCGATCCTGAGCCTGGTCCGAGCCTTCGACGAACTCGATCCGATCGTGATCGGCGTAAGCCCTCAGGCCGGATTCGGCGTCGCCTTGCGCCATCACCACCGTCGCCGCCTGCTGCCAGTCGATCTGCTGCCGACGGACATTCTGTAAGGTTGCAACACGCTCGACCACTTCGCTGACGGCGCGTAGCGCGCTGGCGCCCGAGACCGATGCGAGCTGTCGTCTATCGCCGAGCAGGACGACCTTGGCTCCGGCATCTCGAGCGGCTGTCAGCACGACCGCCATGTCCTTGGTGCCGACCATGCCAGCTTCGTCCAGAATGATCAGTGTGGCGGCATCGAGCGCAAGTGCGTTGCCGCTGGCAAGATCATGACGCCAGCGCGCGATGGCCTGCGCGGAAATCCCAATCGATGATGAAAGCTCATCAGCCGCGACCCATGAGGGACTCAAGCCCAGCACGCGCAAGCCTGATTCCCGCGCGATCTCGACGAGCGCCTTGGCGAGCGTGGTCTTGCCGGTGCCGGCGCCGGCCTCGATGATCGCCACGCCTTCGCGTCCGCTCGACTGCCCCAGCGCCAGACGCTGCTCATCGGAGAGATGCGGCGAACGGGTTAACGCCAGTTCAACTGCGTCGCTGGTGATCCAGTCGCGCTCTTCGGGGCGCTCAGCAGCACGCAGCATCGCGGCTTCACTTGCCGCGATGCCGGGCGTCGTCCAGCGACCGGGCCGCGCCTCGTCGCCGAGCACGACCATGGCGCCGTTGCGCTCCAACTCGGCAAGCTCGGCCATTACTGCATCAGGTCCAAGCTCCTGCAGGCCGGCCTGCTCCAGCGCACCCTGAAGCAAATCCTTTCGCTCGATCACGCTGTGATTCTGGAACAGCTCCGAGGCTGCCAGCGCCACGGGCGTATCACCGGCGATCTCCGGCGGATCGAAACCATCGGATTATGGTGCTCGGTCGCGATCGTGTATTCGCCGCTGACACGAACGGGAGCCTCGCCAAACGCCTTGACCGCATCGCCGCGCGGCTTTGGCGGCGGGGCGATGCCCAGCCGTTTGCTGGGCGGTACGTAGCTGTCCTGTCGCGCCCGGCCAAGATCGGTCTCGTGGGGGTGCTGCTCGTAGGTCACCTGCACCAGCGAAGCGGCATGCCGCGCGACGTCGAAGCTCTCGGCCACCACCAGCACGATCGGCTGGCCGCTATACTGGACCTCGTTGTTGTAGAGCGGACGGAACGGGGTGCCGGGAGGGCCGACCATGCTCTTGTACTTGAACGAGAACCAGGCGGTCCTGGGCCTGTTTTCATGGGTGAAGACCCTGATCACGCCGGGCACGGCTTGCGCCGCCTCAGCGTCGATCCCGGTGATCCTGCCACGCGCGATCGTGCTCTCCACGATGTAGGCGTAGGCAAGATCGGGCGTCGTGAACTCGGCGGCGTAAGTCGCCGTGCCGGTGACTTTCGCTGGACCATCGACGCGGCTGTGGGGAGAGCCGACATGGGTCTCGTTCTTCGGCATGAGCTTCGACCCTTTCAGGCGATGCGCTTGTCGGTCTGCGATTGCGGCGTGCCCGTTGCGGCCTGCGCCAGCGCGCGGATCACCGCACGCCGCGCCAGATCGATCTTGAAACCATTGTGCTCATGGCCGACCGCGCCTTCGAGCAGGAGATCTGCGGCGGCTGCGAAGGCGCTGGTTTCGGCTGCTCGTCCAGACAGCGCCGCTTCCGCCTCCTGCCGCCGCCAGGGCTTGTGGGCGACGCCGCCGAGCGCGATGCGGGCCGACGCGATGGTTCCCCCATCCATCTCCAGCGCCGCCGCGACGGAGACCAGCGCGAAGGCATAGGAGAGCCGGTCGCGCAGCTTGAGATAGCTGTAATGGCCGGCATAGCCCTGCCCTCCCTGCGGAAGCACGACCGCGAGCACGATCTCGCCTTGCTGCAGCGTATTGTCCTGCTGCGGCGCGTCGCCGGGCAGGCGATGATAGTCGGCAAAAGGGATAACGCGCTCGCCGCCCGGTCCGGCGACATGGACTTCGGCGGCCAGTGCGGCCAGCCCGACGCACATATCGGAGGGGTGGGTCGCGATGCATTGGTCGCTCGCGCCCAGGATCGCGTGGATGCGGTTCAGCCCGACGATCGCCGAACAGCCCGAGCCGGGTTCGCGCTTGTGGCAGGGCGTGGCCGGGTCGTTGAAATAATAGCAGCGCGTGCGCTGGTTCAGATTACCACCCGTGGTCGCCGCATTGCGCAGTTGCGGCGACGCCCCGGCCAGGATCGCGCTCGCCAACAGCGGAAAACGCGCCTGGACGCGCTCGTCATAGGCGACCGCGCTGTTGGACACGAGCGCACCGATGCGAAGGCCGCCGTCCTCGGTTTCGGTGATGCCCTTGAGCGCATCGATCCGCGTCACATCGATCAGCGTCGAGGGCGTTTCGACAAGGTATTTCATGAGGTCTACGAGATTGGTGCCGCCAGCGATGATGCGCGCGGTCGGATCGGCCGACAGAAGCTTGATCGTGTCCTCGACGGTGTCGGCGCGGTGATAGGAAAACCGATTCATTCGGCCGCCTCCCTCACCAAAAGGCCGCGCTGGACGAGTACGTCCTCGATCGCATCGACGATGTTGGGATAGGCCCCGCAGCGGCAGATGTTGCCGCTCATATGCTCCCGGATCTCCTCGCGCGTCGTGGCGCGGCCTTCCTCGATCAGCGCCACGCCGGAACAGACCTGGCCGGGCGTGCAATAGCCGCACTGGAAGGCGTCCCGTTCGATGAAGGCGGCCTGGAGAGGGTGCAGCGTTTCGTCCTTGGACAGGCCCTCGATCGTGGTGATCGCTTTGCCGTCCTGCATCACCGCGAGCTGCAGGCAGCTGTTGATCCGCTGCCCGTCGATGATGACGGTGCAGGCGCCGCACTGGCCGTGGTCGCAGCCCTTCTTCGTGCCGGTCAGGGCCAGATCATGCCGCAGCAGGTCGAGCAGCGTCGTGGCGGGCGAAACGTCGAGCGACCGGGCCTCGCCGTTCAGGATGACCGCGATGGGGACGGATTGCGTCCCGACGATGGCGTGAACAGGCATAGTTCTGGTTTCCTGTAGACGACGCATGGCGAGGGTCGCGCCTGCGCTATTCAAAAGCGCAAGCTGCTGCCGGGAATTTGATAACATGGCCTAACTCAGCCTGTTGCACAGTTTCGAAGTGGAAAAGTTCGACCGTCGGCACCAAGACGTCTGACTTTGAATCGGCACGATGAAACGAACCTTCCTTCCTCATTGATCTGAGTGTCTTATCGCATCGATCGGCGCGAACAGGCCGCGCCAATCGACACCCGACGTCGTGCCTTCAAGTCTCAATGCTCGCAGCCGGCCCGCGCGTTTTGACCAGGCTCCAGATCACGCCGGCGGCGATGATGCCGAATGTGACGCCAAGCGAGATTGCAGCGGGGAACTTCTCGAGCCCGAGCAGATCGGCGACGAAGATTTTCGAGCCGATCAACACCAGCACGATCGCCAGCGCGGGCTTGAGGTAGCGGAAACGGTCGATGACGGCAGCCAGCGCGAAGTAGAGCGCACGCAAGCCGAGGATGGCGAAAATGTTGGAGGTGTAGACGATGAAGGGGTCGGTGGTGATGGCGAAGATCGCCGGCACCGAATCGACCGCGAAGATCACGTCGGCGATCTCGATCAGCACAAGCGCCATGAACAGCGGCGTGATGAACAGCGCCGGCTTGCCGGTCTGCGGATGCGGCTTGCGGACGAAGAAGCGCTCGCCATGGTGTTCGTCGGTGACGTTGAATCGCCGACGCATGAAGGCTATCAGGGCGTTGTCGGCCAGCGCCGGCGGCTTGTCGCCGAGCAGCAGCATCTTGATCCCGGTGATGATCAGGAAAGCCGCAAAGATGTAGAGCACCCAGCCAAACTGCGCGACCAGCGTCGCACCGAGCCCGATCATGATCGCGCGCAGCACGATGACGCCTAGAATGCCCCAGAACAGCACACGATGCTGATACTTCGGGGGCACGGCTAAGAAGGAGAAGATCAGCGCGATGACGAACACGTTGTCGAGCGCCAGCGTCTTCTCGACGACGAAGCCGGTGAGATAGGCCATGCCCGGCTCGGAGCCGAGATACCACCAGACCCAGGCTCCAAAGGCGAGCCCCAGGCTGATATAGACGCCCGACAGGATCAGGCTCTCGCCGACCTCGATCTGGCGGTGCTCCTTGTGGAGAATGCCGAGATCGAAGGCGAGAAGCGTCACGACGATGCCGACGAATGAAAGCCACATCCAGAGCGGCTTGCCGAGCCACTCAGTGGCGAAGATTGAAAGTTCCATGTCTGACCACGTCAGCCGGGCGCGATGTCGGGATTACGATCCGACATCGCGGGCGCGCCGGTAGCGCTCGCCAGAGGGGCCCGGATCAGCGGGTGAGCGTGAGGTGGGTCATGCTGGGGCGGGACGCAAGATCTGCCATGCAAAAAGATTATCGCCGACCCGCACTTGACGCATGAGGGTAGCGTCACAATTTCAGGGCCAACCCGGGTCCGGGCCCCTCTGGCAGCCCAAGGCTGCGATGTCGGACTCTTCCACCTGAGGAGCGCTAAGCGCTCCGATCTTGGGAGCACCGACGCCATGACCATGGCCTATAGTCTGCCGCCTCAACGCTCTCGCGCCGAGACGATCGAGCGTCTCGATGCTTTGGCGAGAATTCTCGACTCGGCAGTTCGTATCCCTGGCACCAACGTCCGTGTCGGAGCGGACGCGCTGCTCAACCTGATTCCTGGCGCGGGCCTGGCCGTTGCCAAAGGTCTATCGACCTATCTCGTTCTCGAGGCGAAACGACATGGCGCGCCAACGCCGATGCTTTGGCGGATGGCGAGGCGCGTCGGCATCGACCTGGCGCTCAGTGCCATCCCTGTCGTCGGATGGTTTGGCGACGCGTTCTATCGCGCCAACCTGAAGAACATCCAGGAGCTGCGCAACCATCTGCTCGAGGTGGGTGGCCCGGGCCCGACCTCCTTGCTTCGGCAGGGGAGGTGAGCGATGCGCAGCTCCGTCTGGGTTGCCGCCATCGCCGCGCTTGTCGTCTGGAGCCTGCTCGGCTGGGGCGGCCACGCGCTGCTCGACTGGTCAAGCGACTGGGCTGCGGCCAATGCCGACAAGATCTCCCCGGTGCCGGAGGTCGTCGAATGGGTGTCCTGGAGCTTCCGCAGTCTCGGATACGCCAGCGAAATCGTCGTCCTGATCGTCTGGGCAATCGGTTCGATCCTGATCATCGGGCTTGCCGGACTGATCAGCCGCTTCCTGGCCGGTCGCCGGGGCAAGCTCACAGATCTAAAAAATTGGAGAGGATAAGCCATGTCGACACAGCAGCATCGCAACGAACACGACGTGCAGCGCGACCTGGATCTTTGGCGCGACGAGGAAGCTGGACTGCAGATCGAGACGATCGCAGCCGCCTGCGCGCTGATCGCCTATGCCGACGGCGTTGTTCGCCAAACCGAGCATGACAGCATGGCGTCGTCACTCTCGCGCTTCGGCTTGATCGACGAGCAATCGCGAAAGGAACTGCTCATCGAGTTCGAACAGGCGACCGCGCGCTTCGAGATCAATCATGCGGCAGGCGAGATGGCGGCGCTGGCAACGATCGCCCGGCTCGAGAAAAGCAGCCGGTTCTCACGCGCGCTGGTGGAAACCTGCCGGGTTATAGGAGAGGCGGACGGCCATTACATCGTCGAAGAGCAATCGGCGCTTGTTAAGATCTGCCGGCAACTGCGCATCGAGCCGATCGAAGCCGGCGCATTCGCGATCATCAACAAGGCCTAAGCGCGCCATCCCAACATGATCGCTTCCCTCGACATCGCCATCGGGCTTGGTGCTCTTGCTTCTTCTTGTCTCTGGTGGCTTGCGAGCCGTCAGCGCCTTCGCCGGATAAGTCGTCTTGAGACCCTCGATGCGGCCGACATGAATCGCCTGGTCACAGCGCTCAACCGAACGCAGATTTTCAACTCCCGCGCAGCCCTGCTAGCCTCACTGACCGCAGCGCTTGCCGCCACACGCATGGGCATTCAGGCCATCCTGGACAGTTGAAACACATGCTGCACCATCATGCGCCGCCGGCACCATCGGGCATGACGGCTTTCAGCAGCGGGTTGCGAAAACGCCTCTCGATAGTGATGGCGTAGAATCGCTCGACGACGCCTGGCAATTCCGCGCCCTCAATGAGGAGGCCCTGTTCCAGTTCATCCTTGATGACGATCGGCGGCAGGACAGCCAACCCTATTCCTTCGCGCACGAGCAGCCGCATCATCGCCATGTCATCGACTTCGGCCGCAATCTGGAGCTCGATGCCGAGGCGATCAACCAGCGCGTCGACGTCCGAGCGTAGCCCCGTGTGCAGCGTGGGCAGGATAACGGGATGCCGTCTCAGGAGTTCGGCCAGACGTCGCTCCGAGCCCATGATCCGGTCACTGCCGACAAGGCTCACGGGCTGTTCCGCGAGCTTGTGGGTCAGCAGCGTCTTCTCGCCTTCAGGTCCTGGCGGATGGTTGGTCAACACGACGTCAAGATGATGAGCCGCGAGCCCTCGCAGCAGGTCGGCCGTCGTGCCGGACCGCAAGACGAGTTCGACGTCGTCGCGCCCCATGACGGGCCGCAGGAAAGCGATCTGAAAGTTGCGCGATAGCGTTGCCTGGGCGCCGACGCGCAGGATCTGGCGCGATCGGCCGCTCTCGCGCAGGGTCGCGGTGAGATCGTCACCCGTGGCGAAGATCACGTCGGCATGGTCGAGCGCGATGCGGCCGGCCTCGGTCAGCATCAGACCGCGTCCAACGCGATCGAAGAGTTTTTGGCCGAGCCGCTCTTCCAGCCGCCTGATCTGCACGGACAGAGCCGACTGCGTGAGATTCAGGCGCTTTGCCGCGCGGCCCAGATGGCCCTCCCGCGCCACGGCCCAAAAATAACGCAGATGGTTGTAGTTAAAGTCCGCCACTGTTCGATCTTAGCGAACAGATCATCGCAATCAATGAAATTTTATCTCCGCTGATTGAGCGCTACGCAGCAGTCATCGCCTTCGCCTCCCACTCCGGAGACCGCCGTGACCACTGCCGATCTGCCGATCCTCGCGCCAGCTCTCCTGCTTGCCGCCGCCGCCCGCCTCCTCACCATGCGCGACAAGCAAGCCAAGCTCGCTGGATTGATCGGCGAAGGCTGTACAATCCTCGCGTTTCTGGTCGCGTGCATCGCTGCGCTGCAGCTTGCTCTGATCGGCCCTCGAACTTTCGAGCTGGTAATCGGGCGCGGGCTCGGGTTCTCGGTCCGTCTCGACGTCCTCAGCATGACCATGCTGCTGCTGATAACCTTCGTCGGATGGGTCGTGCTGCGGTTCTCGCGGACCTATCTCGATGGCGAGCCGGGACGGACCCGTTTTCTTGGCTGGCTGTGCGCGACGCTGACTGCGGTGACGTTGCTGGTCTTGTCAGGCAACGTCGTCCAGCTCGGGGTCGCCTGGATCTCGACCAGTTTGTGTCTGCACAAGCTGCTGCTGTTTTACCCCGATCGACTGGCCGCCCGCCGCGCCGCTCGGAAAAAATTCGTCGTCGCGCGGATCGGTGACGTCGTGCTTGTCGCGGCGCTGACGATCCTGGTTGTCGGCTATAGGACCGGCGACATCGCGACAATCCTGGCGAGCGCCCGCTCCGGCATGGCTCCAGCGGGGGCGCCATGGGCTGCGGGCCTGCTCGTCGCGGCCGCTCTCCTCAAGTCGGCGCAATTCCCCAGCCATGGCTGGCTGGTAGAAGTGATGGAGACGCCGACACCTGTCTCGGCACTACTCCACGCCGGCGTGATCAATGCCGGCGGTTTCCTGCTGATCCGTTTTGCCGATGTTTTGCTAACATCGCCGGGGGCGCTCGCCACGCTCGTCATGGTCGGCGGCTTCACGGCGCTCTTTGGCAGTCTCGTCATGCTGACGCAGCCGGCGGTAAAAACGTCGCTTGCCTGGTCGACGGTTGCACAGATGGGCTTCATGACGATGCAGTGTGGCCTGGCGCTGTTCCCGCTGGCCTTGCTCCACGTCGTCGCCCACTCGCTCTACAAAGCTCATGCTTTTCTATCGTCGGGCGGCGCCGTCGCACGCATTGCCGCGATCCCGCGGCCAGGCCCGATCGCGGTTCCCTCGCTCCGTTCGGTCTCTCAAGCCTTCGGCATCGCAGTTTCGATCTATGTGCTGCTGAGCTTTGTCTTTGGCCTGGCTGATAAGTCGCCTCAAGCGGTGGCGGTGGGCGCCATCCTGATCCTTGGCGTTGCCTACCTCATCGCCCAGGGCCTCGCGGATGCTGCCCCTCGCGCCCTGACGATCNATCCGGACTTGCCTTGCTGCGCTCGCTGCCTCGATCTCCTACTTCCTGCTTCAGTTCGGCGCGAACTGGCTCACCAGCACGATTTTGCCGACGACCCCGAGGGCAACCGCGCTGGAGTGGGTGATGATCGTACTCGCGCTGGGATCTTTTGGCCTCGTTGCCTTCGCACAAGCCTTGTTCCCGCACTGGGTGGGCCACCCCGCCGCAGCAGGGTTGCGAGTGCATCTGAGCAACGGGTTTTATGCCAACGCTGTCTTCGATCGGCTCACCGCTGGCTGGACCGCACGCAAGTCGCTCTGAGCTGCGAAACTCACACCTTTGGAGACCGTTATGAGCATCCTCATCGAGACGATCGCGGAACCGACATTTGCATCGCATGCCGAAGCGGCCGCGCGTCGCATTCCGCCTCTCTGGCCTCTGTCGGCATCGGTCGCCGTCAATCCGTTTCTCGGTCATTCTGATGACACGCTTGCAGAGGCCTCAGCCAGGCTTGGACGCGCTGACGCCATCCCGGTTACGATGCCGCGCAGCTTCTATCGCGGCAAGATCGCGACTGGAGAGATCGGTGATGGAGACATGTTGGGAGCGCTCGCTGCCGCCGCCGAAACCATCTCGCTGGCCGACCTCAAATCTTCCGCTATGCGAGATGCCGCCCCGACTAAAGCGATTCCGCGCATTGGCGATCTGGCCACGCAGGCGAGTGGAGTCGATTGGTCCGGCATCGTCGCAGACCGCGTCGGCGCATGGGCAGCTGGCTATTTTGATCAGGGCCAGGCCTTGTGGCCGGCCGCTAAGTCGACATCGCCTTTCGCCTCTTGGCGCGCCTTCGCTGCACGTGATCTTACGCCGGAAATCCAGGGGCTAAATGGCTTCTGTGCGCGCGTCTCGCAAAGCTCGAGCACCGCTCCTCACGCCATCAACGATGCGTGCGCGCAGTTGGCGTTACCGCCCGAAGCAGCATCTGGATATTTTCACGCGCTGCTGCTGTCCCATGGCGGCTGGGCCCAACATGCCCGCTATCTGCGCTGGCAGGCTGAGCTCGAAGGACGCTCCGACGATACGATTACGGATCTGCTCGCAATCGCCCTCGTGTTTGAAGCCGCGCTGCTCGCGCAGTATGACGGCGCGATCAAGTTCAATTGGCGAGACGCCGTCTCTCAACACGCCGCGCCGATCGTCCCGTCATCAGATCAACGGATCGATTGCCTCCTGCAAGATGCTTTCGACCGAGCGTCGCAAAAACGCCTCGTCGAGACGTTGGCAAAGGGCGGCGGTCCAATAAAGTCTCGTCCCACCGTTCAGGCGGCCTTTTGCATCGATGTCCGCTCCGAGGTTTTTCGGCGCGCGCTGGAGCAGGTCGATCCGGCTATCGAGACGATCGGTTTTGCTGGTTTTTTCGGACTGACGGTGGCCCATCGGCGCTTTGGCTCGGACGTGACCGAGAACCGGTTGCCGGTCCTATTGGCGCCCGCCCTGAAATCCTTCGCCTGTGAGGTCGTAGTTTCAGAGAAAGAAACAAACAAGCGGATCCTCGCCCGCACCCGGCGGGCCTGGGGTCGGTTCAAGCTGGCTGCAGTTTCATCGTTTGCCTTCGTCGAGGCGAGTGGCCCGGTCTATGCCGCGAAGCTGATCAAGGACGCCGTCATTGGCTCCACTCCCGATCCCGTCGACGCAGAAGCGCCGCGCTTCAGCACCAATCTGAGCCTGGAGCAGAAGGTCGCGATGGCGACGCAAGTGTTGAAAGCCATGTCTTTGCAGACGGCTTTCGCGCCCATCGTGCTCCTCGTCGGTCATGGCGCGGGCGTGGTCAACAATCCACATGCCGCGGCACTGCAGTGCGGCGCGTGCGGCGGCCATGCCGGCGACATCAATGCCAGGCTATTGGCCAACCTCCTGAACGACGGCGATGTGCGCGAAGCCTTGCCAGCCGCAAGCATCTTCATCCCTGCAGAAACGGTTTTCGTGGCGGGCCTCCATGACACCACCACCGACGATGTAACTCTGTTCGAAATGGACATCGCCTCGGGGGCGTCTTCAAAGGCATTCCAGGACTTGAAGATGACGCTGTCGAAGGCAGCCAAGATCGCGAGGGCCGAGCGCGCGATCCGCTTGCCATCGGCGCGCTCCGGAGCCTCACTTGTCAAACACGCCACCGACTGGGCGCAGGTCAGGCCGGAATGGGGCTTGGCAGGCTGCAACGCCTTCATTGCAGCGCCACGTCATCGTACCGCCGCGGCCAACTTCGATAGCCGCACATTCCTGCACAGCTACGACTGGAAGGCGGATGACGACTTCGCCGTGCTCGAACTGATCCTGACCGCGCCGGTCGTCGTCGCGAGCTGGATCAGCTTGCAGTATTACGGATCGACGGTCGCGCCCCATACCTTTGGCGGCGGTAACAAGCTGCTCCATAATGTGGTCGGAGGACTCGGCGTCCTTGAGGGCAACGGCGGCTTGCTGAGGGCAGGCCTTCCCTGGCAATCGGTCCACGATGGCGCCCAGCTTGTCCACGAGCCGAAGAGGTTGTCGGTCGTAATCGAAGCGCCGCGCGACGCGATTGCCAGCGTGCTTGCCCGTCACCCCGACTTTTGCCGTCTGTTCGACAACGGTTGGCTGACGCTCTTCGCCTGGGATCCCGACGCGTTAGCAACGTTTCGGTATCGCTACGGCCAGGACTGGGAGACGATTGATCAAGCGATATGCACGACGATGACCGCAACGGCATGACCGGCTAACCGTGCCGGTTCCAATTCGCCGATCAATGATCCAGCCAGCTCCGACAAGAATCGGGCGGGTGGCAAAACAACCGCTACGCAGGCCGGTGCAAAGACCGGAAATCGCGCGGGATCGAACTCGGTGGTCAATGATCCGGCTAGCCCGGACAAGCAGACCAGCAAGAAGCTCAACTGAGCTGAAGTGCATCAATCAATATCGAAGCGGCCTCACGAGGGGCCGCTTTTTTATGCCGGAAGAGATAAAGCCCCAATTGGCCATGCCATTGGGGTGCCCCTAATCTGACAAATTAAGGAACATGATCCTCACCAGCAGGGTTGTCTCCAGAGCATGAAAATCTGAACGCGTGAACATGCGCGACGGACCTTGAAACCGGGAGATGATGATGAAAAAGCTTGTTCTTATCGGCGCACTTGGCGTATCCGCCTTTTCAACTCTGGCGATGGCCCAGACGGCCGCACCAGCCCCGGCTCCTGCGACGACCCCAGCTCCTGCGGCGACAGTCCTGCCCCACCCGGACGGCATGAAGATGGCGACGGCGGCTACCATGGCCGTCAGGTTCGTCACGGTGAAACCGGCCGACGTGATGTCCTCGAAGCTCGTCGGAATCGACATCTTCAACAACCAGAACGAGAAGCTTGGCACGGTCGATGATCTCGTCATCGAAAACGGCAAGACCATCACTGGTCTGGTTGTCGGGGTAGGCGGGTTTCTCGGCATCGGCGAGAGCTACGTCGTGCTCGATCCATCAACGATCGTTCTCAACCAGAAGGACGATACGTGGAGGGCTTACGCCGACACGAACAAAGAGACTCTGAAAACGGCGCCGAAGTTCGACTACAGCAAGAAAAAGAGCTGATTTCGAAGCGCGTTGAGCACGAGGGTGGCTGGCTATGTGCCGCCCTCACCGAACCGATTCATGGACGGGAGTTTGCGATGTCAGGTGGTCAAAAAAGCGGGACTGGAGCGGTGACCGAGCTTCAGGACAAAAAGGTCGAAAAGGACACGATCCTGAGCAACAGCGACAAGTCGCAACGCGAAGCGGGGCGCGGGCTTGATGGGAAGGGTGTTCAGAGCGATGAGTATAAGGAAATTGTGAGAAATCAACGACCCGAACAAAAGGAGCCGTCCAAATGAGCGAGACGAAGCATCCGAACGACAAAGACAAAAAGTCAACTGAAAAGCCCAAGAGCGTTGACAGGCCCGGCTTCGACCTTGGCGGAGCTTCGGGAAAGAATGTGGCCGGAAGCGGACTTGGTCTGCCGAAAGACGCGGTAGAGGATCGAAAGGCGAGGCGACTTCCGCGATAGATAGTGCCAAAAACTTTAGTTCTAATCATCAGAGGAGAAAAATCATGGGCGGTATTCTTTTATGGCTCGTCGGAATTCCGATTCCTCTAATCATTCTGCTATATTTCGTATTCTAGCATCGAGAGATGCAAACGACTCTCCTTGCGGCCCTTGGCTATAGGCGCAAGGGGATATTCAGGCTCGCGGCGTGGCCTTGGTCCTCCCAATACGGAAAGACGCTCCTCTTGCGACGGTGCTGGTTCTGGGGCATTCGTTTCGGCCGTCATCACGTCTCCGCCCTCATTTCGCGGTCGGCCTCGACGCACCACATCTGGAACACGCAGGCGGCAACTTTCTGGTCGAGCGTTAAGGCCGGATGCGGCGCGGCGGATGGAAAGCCTTCCACCGTTCCAGCCATACCGCCTCGTCGTCCTCTAGAGCAGGTTCACGATTTTCCGATTCTGGCGGGATTCCCAAGTGTCGCGAAC
>QBLV01000135.1:0-10573 GCA_003241815.1 Hyphomicrobiales bacterium
GTGATCGCCACCGAGAACGTGGCCGACAGAGCCGCCCGCCCGCCGGCCGCCATCGCCCGCGCGACCGACTCGCTGACTGCGCCATGGGCGTCGAGCAGGTCGCTCGGTACCCCGGCTAGCGCCATCTTGGCCGCGTTGGAATAGGTGATCAGCCCGCCGAGAACGACATCCGACGAGCCAGGGATCGCCGTCAGCGCCCCACCGACGAGCCCGCCTGTGCAGGATTCGACGGTCGCGACCGTGGCGCCGCTGCGCCGGCAGGCATCCAGCAAGGCCGTGGCGAGGGTCGTGGTTTCTGCGTCGAACATGATGTCACTCCTGTTCCGGCAGCCGGATCGTCGCCGTGCCGAGCGCCGCCAGGCCTTCCCCGCGGCCCGTGAAACCCATCCGCTCCGAAGTCGTCGCCTTGATCGCGACCTGGTCGACGCGGATTCCCGCCGCGACCGCGACGGCCTGCCGGATCGCCTCGCGATGGGCTCCGATCTTCGGCGCCTCGCAGACAATGGTGAGGTCGAGGAAATCGATCAGCCCGCCGCGCTGCCTGACGCGCGAGGCGGCAAAGCTCAGGAAGCGGTGCGAGGCGGCGCCCTTCCATTGCGGATCGCTGGGCGGGAAATGCGTGCCGATGTCCCCCTCGGCCAGGGCACCGAGCAGCGCATCTGTCAGGGCGTGAAGCGCGACGTCGCCGTCGGAATGGGCCAGCACGCCCCGGTCATGGGCGATCCGCACGCCGCCCAGCCAGACATGGTCGCCGTCCGTGAAGGCGTGCACGTCGTAGCCGGTGCCGACCCGAACGACGAAGCTGCCGCCTGCAGGCGCATCGGCGCGGACAAAATCTTCGGGATGGGTCAGCTTCAGATTGGCGGGCTCGCCTGGAAAGGTCGTGACGGGATGCCCCGCCCATTCCATCAGCGCGGCGTCGTCGGTGAAGCCGTCCCGGTCGGCCGCGAAGGCGGCCTGATGGGCGGCCAGGAGCGCTCCGAAGCGGAAAGCCTGTGGCGTCTGCACGCTGACGAGCCGGTCCCGCGGCGGTGTCTCGGCGATCTGGCCCGCCGCGTCGATGCGCTTGATGGTATCCGTCACCGGCAGGGCCGGGATGGCCGCGACGCACTGAGCGCCGATGGCCTCGATTGCCGCGTTGATCAGCGCGGCCGAGACGAAGGGGCGGGCGGCGTCATGAACCAGAACCGCGCCGTCGAAGCCCGCTTCCGCCAGCGCCCCGAGACCGAGCCGGACGGAATCCTGCCGCGTCTGCCCTCCCGGTATCGGCCGCATTAGCCTCGCATCGGCGATGCCCGCGACAGCATCCGCATAGCGAGCCTCGTCGCCGCTGCCGATCACCACCGCGATCCGGCCCATAGCCGGCTGCGCCAAAAACGGCGCCAGAGCGTGATCAAGAACCGGTCGCCCACGGATCAGGCGATACTGCTTGGGACCATCGCCTCCAGCGCGCAATCCGCGGCCGGCAGCGACGATGAGCGCCGCGACGGGCAGGGTGCTGTCATGTGGTTCGATGGGCACGGCTCGTGGTCCTGCAGAGGCTTCGGTGATAGTCGCAGGCGCAGGGATCGCCAAGCCGGAAAAGCGGCGCGGCGGGGTGCAACATGGGTGCGGCGGAGAGTGCGTTCATGGCGCGGTGCAATATCCGGGGATGGGGTCTTGCGCTCCTGCAGCAATGTCCAATAAACATGCACAATGAAGGCTGCCTCAAATTCAGGCTCTGAGATGACCTCTCCGCTTCCCGCAGAGCTGGTGTCCCGCGCCTTCCTGGCCCCCATGTCAGGCGTGACCGACATCGTCATGCGGCGCATCGCCGCCCGCCACGGGGCGGGTCTGGTGGTTTCCGAGATGGTGGCGTCGGACGAATTCGTTCGTGGCAGCGAGGAAGCGCGAATTCGTGCCGAAGGCGCCGGCGTTTCGCCCCATGTCGTGCAACTCGCGGGCTGCGATCCGCACTGGCTCGGCGAGGCGGCGCGTCTGGCAGAGGCGAACGGGGCCGCGATCGTCGACATCAACATGGGCTGCCCGGCCAAGAAGGTGACGGGCGGCTGGGCCGGCTCGGCTCTGATGCGCGATCTCGACCACGCAGTGTCCTTGGTCGAGGCGGCCGTGGCCGCCGTGAAGGTGCCTGTCACGGTGAAGATGCGCCTGGGCTGGGACGATGCCTCGCGCAATGCGCCGGAACTGGCGCGGCGTGCCGTATCGGCCGGCGCCCGGATGATCACCGTCCATGGCCGCACCCGCCAGCAGTTCTACAAAGGCGTGGCCGACTGGACCGCAATCCGCGCCGTGCGCGAAGCCGGCGATTTTCCGCTCGTTGCCAATGGCGACATCCATGACGTCTCCGACGCCCGGACGTGCCTGTCGCAGTCCGGCGCCGATTTCGTGATGGTCGGCCGGGCTGCGCTCGGGCGGCCCTGGCTGGTCGGTGCAATCGGCGCGCAGCTCGCGGGACGGGCCGTGCCTGACCTCACGCCTGCGCAGAAGCTCTCCGTGGCACGAGAACACTATGAGGGCCTGCTCAGCCTGATGGGACAGGCCCATGGCGTGCGTCATGCGCGCAAGCAACTGGCGGCCTATGCCGACGACGCGGTCGCGAGCGGCGGCGTCGCGGATCCGGACCGGCGCCGCATCCTCCTGACGTCGGACAAGCCGGCGCAGGTGATCGAGGCGCTGACGCGCCTGTTTTCTGTCGAGTACAGCCGCGCTGCGGCCTGAGATTAAGGGTAACGCGTATGACGATGGCGTTCGCCGAGGCTGGCGGGAAGGGCAGGGACGAGTATCTGCTCGATCCCATCGAGATGCAGGCCCTCAATGTCCTGCCGATGCCGGTCGTGGTCGTCGGCGAGGGGCACGGCATCCTCTACGCCAACACCGCCGCGGAGGATTTCTTCCAGTCGAGCGCCGTCGTTCTCAAGCGGCAGCGCATCGACGACCTGGTCGCCTTTGGCTCGCCCGTCCTCGCCCTCGTCGAAGAGGTCCAGCGCCGCGGCTCGAGTGTCAGCGAATACCGGCTCGACCTCGGTTCGCCGCGTCTCGGTTCGGATCGGGTGGTGGATGTTTTTGCATCGCCTTTGCCCGGACATGGCGAAACGATCGTGCTTATGCTTCAAGAACGAACAATTGCCGAAAAAATGGACAGACAACTGACCCATCGAGGGGCGGCAAGGTCCATCACCGCGCTCGGCGCCATGCTCGCGCATGAGATCAAGAACCCGCTATCGGGCATTCGCGGCGCAGCTCAGCTTCTCGAAGCGACCGTGCCCGACAGCGAACGCATGCTGACGCAGCTGATCTGCGACGAAACCGACCGCATCGTGAAGCTGGTCGAGCGGGTCGAGCTGTTTGGCGACGAACGCCCCACCGAGCGCGACCCGGTCAACGTCCATGACGTACTCGACCATGTAAAACGGCTGGCGCAGTCCGGTTTCGCCCGACATATCCGCTTCAATGAAATCTACGACCCCTCCCTGCCTCCCGTCTCCGGCAACCGCGACCAGCTGGTTCAGGTTCTGCTGAATCTGGTCAAGAACGCCGCGGAATCGATCGGAACACAGTCGATCGACGGCGAGATCACCCTGACCACCGCCTACCGGCCTGGCATCCGCATGCAGATCCCGGGATCGCTGGGTAGGATCGCCCTGCCGCTCGAAATCGGCATCCGCGACAACGGGCCAGGCGTGCCGTCGGATTTGCTGCCCCACCTCTTCGATGCCTTCGTGACCACCAAGGCGCAAGGCAGTGGCCTTGGACTTGCACTTGTCGCCAAGGTGATCGGCGATCACGGCGGAATCGTCGAATGCGAATCCGTCCCCCGCCGCACGACGTTCAGGATTCTGCTGCCGCTTCACCAGCTTCGGGCGCGGCAGACAACGTAAGGCCTACAGGACCACAGTGAATGCCGACCGGTAACATTCTTGTCGCGGACGACGATGCCGCGATCCGCACCGTGCTCAATCAGGCTCTCGCCAGGGCCGGATACGAGGTACGGACGACCGGCCAGGCGGCGACGCTCTGGACCTGGGCCGCGCAGGGCCTGGGGGACCTGATCATCACCGACGTGGTGATGCCCGACGGTAACGCCTTCGACCTGCTGCCGCGCATCAAGCGCGTGCGGCCCGAGCTGCCGATCATCGTCATGAGCGCGCAGAACACCTTCATGACGGCGATCAAGGCGTCGGAGCGCGGCGCCTACGAATACCTGCCCAAGCCCTTCGACCTGAAGGAACTCGTCGCCATCGTCGGCCGTGCCCTGTCTCGCCCCCGCGGCGACAGCGGGCGAAGCCCTGCGGCCGAGCCCGACGACATTCCGCTGATCGGCCGTTCGCCGGCGATGCAGGACGTCTACCGGGCGCTGGCGCGGCTGATGCCGATCGATCTCACCGTGATGATTAACGGCGAATCCGGCACCGGCAAGGAGCTGGTCGCGCGGGCGCTGCACGACTACGGCAAGCGCAAGAACGGCCCCTTCGTCGCAATCAACATGGCTGCGATCCCGAAGGACCTGATCGAGTCCGAACTCTTCGGCCATGAGAAGGGCGCCTTCACCGGCGCGCTGACCCGTTCCTCGGGGCGCTTCGAGCAGGCCGAGGGCGGCACGCTCTTCCTCGACGAGATCGGCGACATGCCGATGGAAGCCCAGACGCGGCTTCTGCGCGTACTTCAGCAGGGCGAGTACACCACCGTCGGCGGCCGTACGCCGATCAAGACCAATGTCCGGATCGTGGCTGCGACGAACAAGGACCTGCGCATCTCGATTGCCCAGGGGCTGTTCCGCGAGGATCTGTTCTTCCGGCTGAACGTTGTGCCGATCCGCCTGCCGCCTCTGCGCGAGCGCGTCGAGGACATTCCGGATCTGGCGCGCCATTTCTTCACGCTGGTCGAGAAGGAGGGTCTGCCGCGCAAGCAGATCGATTCGGAAGCGATGGACGTGATGCGTCGCTATCGCTGGCCGGGAAATGTCCGCGAACTCGAGAATCTCGTGCGCCGTCTCGCTGCGCTCTATCCCCAGGAAACCATCACGGCGCCCATCGTGGATGCCGAACTGCAGCCTGCAAGCGCGACGACGAGCTTCTCCGGCGCTTCGTCTCAGGAACGGGCCGAGACCTTGTCCGGCTCGGTCGAGCGCCACCTCACCCAATATTTTGGCGGGTTCGGCGACAACATCCCGCCCCCGGGTCTCTATCATCGCATTCTGCGCGAAGTCGAGCCGCCGCTGATCGCTGCAGCGCTGGCAGCGACGCGGGGCAATCAGATCCGTGCCGCGGAGTTGTTGGGCCTCAATCGCAATACGCTGCGCAAGAAAATCCGCGAGCTCGACATGCAGGTGGTGCGCTCACCACGCTGAATCGTGAAGGTGGCCTGACGCCCGCCTTTCATATGTCATATTTTGACAACACCGTTGCGGCGGCGCATCAGTGCCGCGCGCCAGGTCGTTTCCGTTCAGGATTGCGGCCTTACGGGAGTTGTTCGAAATCGTGTCTACCTCCGTCAGTGACGCCAGGATTGTGCCGCGCGCCGAGGATACGCCGCGCCGCGTCTCCGGATGGCTCGGCGCCACCGTCGTCGGCTTCGCGCTCGTCTCGGGGCTCGTCACCTTCCTCGTTCTGTCGGGGGTCACGCCGGTCGTTCCGGTCCATGAGGTCGTCGTCGGCGTTTTCGTCCTCAACGCCCTGCTGATCCTGCTGCTGCTGGTCGTCGTCGCCTTCGAGGCGGCCGTTCTGATCCGTGCGCGCCGGGCGGGTGCGGCAGCCGCAGGGCTGCATGTGCGCATCGTCGGCCTGTTCAGCATCATCGCGGCCCTGCCGGCGGTGCTCGTCGCCGTGATCGCCACCGTCACCATCGAGCGTGGCCTGGAACCCTGGTTCTCGGACCGGATGCGCGATGCCATCTTCCGCTCCGTCGAGGTCGCCGACGCCTATGCCGGCGCGCAGTGCAAGTCGCTCGGCCGTGAAATCCGCCTGCTGGCCGATGATCTGACGCGGGCCAAGCCGGCCTATGACGTCGATCGCAAGTGGTTCGAGACCTTCCTGACCTCGCGGGCGACCGCGCTCGGCGTTCCCGTCGTCGCGCTCATGCAGCCGCCGGACAAGGTGCTGGTACGGGCCAATATCGACGTGCTGCGCGGCGCGCCGAAGCCCGACGAGGCTGCGTTCGAGGACGCCCAGTCGGCGCCCGAGCCGATTTGCGTCATTCCTTCGAACGGACGCGTCTTCGGCGCGCTCATCAAGCTGCCGGCCTATGACAACACCTTCCTGCACATTGCGCGCGAGGTCGATCCGCTGGCGGTCGAGTTCCCAGCCGTGGCCCGGGCGGCGGCGGCGGAATACATCTCGATCGATGCGCGCCGGAAGGGCGTGCAGGTCGCCTTCGCCTCGATGTATGGGCTGATTGCGGTGATCCTGCTGCTCTCGGCGATCTGGCTGGGCCTGAGTTTCGCCAACGGCCTGGTCGCTCCCATCCGGCGGATGATCCACGCCACCGACCAGGTCTCCAGTGGCAATTTCTATGTTCAGGTCCCGATCCGACGATCGGAGGGCGACCTCGCCCATCTCGGCGAGACCTTCAACAAGATGACGGCCGAGCTGCGCCGGCAGCGCGATGGGCTCGTTACGGCGAGCGAGGTGATCGACCGAAGGCGGCGCTTCACCGAAACCGTGCTGTCGGGCGTCTCGTCGGGCGTGCTGAGCCTGGACGGCGACGGCCACATCACCATCATCAACCGCTCCGCCGAAAGCCTGCTGGGTACCGGCGGGCGCCTGCTCGGCGAATCGATTTCCTTGGTCGCGCCCGAGATTGCGGCTTTCGTCACCGAGGCCTTGCAGGGGCGCCTGCGCCAGAGTTCCGGCCAGATCGCCATCACACGCGGCGGACGAGACCGCATGGTCAATGTTCGTGCGGTGCGCGAAGGCGAGGGCGCCGGTGCCGGGCTCGTGGTCACGCTCGACGACATCACCGACCTCGTCCTGGCCCAGCGCACTGCCGCCTGGGCGGATGTGGCACGCCGCATCGCCCATGAGATCAAGAATCCGCTGACCCCGATCCAGCTTTCGGCCGAGCGCATTCGGCGCAAGTTCGGCAAGGTCATCGTCGAGGATAAGGACGTTTTTGACCAGTGCACGTCGACGATCGTGCGCCAGGTAGAGGATATCCGCCGCATGGTCGACGAGTTCTCCTCCTTCGCGCGGATGCCGAAGCCGGCGCTGACGCGCGACGACATCGCCGAGACGGTTCGCCAGATCGTCTTCCTGATGCGCGTCGGCAATCCGGAGGTGACGATCACAGAAAACCTGCCCGGCGGCTCCGTGTTTGCCCAGTTCGACCGACGGCTGATCTCGCAGGCCCTGACGAACGTCATCAAGAACGCCACCGAGGCGATCGAGGCCCTGCCGATGGACGAACGGGGTCCCGGCCGGGTCGACGTCGATTTCGAGCGGCGCGAGGATGGTCGGATTGTTATCGACGTGGTCGATAACGGCAAGGGACTGCCCGCCGATCAGCGCCAGAAGCTGCTGGAGCCCTATATCACGACCCGCGAGGGCGGCACGGGTCTGGGCCTCGCGATCGTCGGCAAGATTCTGGAGGACCATGGCGGCGGCATCGAGTTGCTCGACCGGCCCGATGCGGCCCAAGGCCGCCGCGGCGCCCGTATCAGACTCTGGTTCCCCGAAACCGGACCGGCACCCGACGAGAACGCCGAGGCCGGCCGTGGCGACCAAGGATCGAGCCGTGCGGCGGCACGGGAAAAGCAGGATGGGATAAACGTATGAGCGCTGACATTCTGGTCGTGGACGACGAGACCGACATCCGCGAACTGGTGGCCGGACTGCTTGAGGACGAGGGCTACCGCACACGCAAGGCCGGCTCGGCCGACGAGGCGCTTGCCGCCATCGCGGCGCGGCGCCCCAACCTGGTCTTTCTCGACATCTGGCTTCAGGGCAGCCGCCTCGACGGCCTGCAGGTGCTCGAACTGATCAAACAGGGCCATCCCGACCTCGCCGTCGTCATGATCTCCGGGCATGGCAACATCGAAACGGCCGTGTCGGCGATCAAGAGCGGCGCTTACGACTTCATCGAGAAGCCCTTCAAGGCCGACCGGCTGGTGCTCGTGGCCGAACGGGCGCTGGAGGCGTCGCGTCTGCGGCGCGAAGTCCGCGAGTTGAAGAAGGGCTCCGTCCAGGCGAGCCGCATCGTCGGGCGCTCCACAGTGGTCAACCAGCTGCGCCAGACCATCGAGCGCGTCGCGCCCACCAATGCGCGCGTGCTGATCACCGGCGAGCCCGGCTGCGGCAAGGAACTGGCGGCGCGCACCCTGCACGAAGCCTCGACGCGCTCTTCGGGCCCCTTCGTCGTGATCAACGCTGCGACGATCACGCCCGAGACGATGGAGGAGGAGCTTTTCGGCGTCGAGGCCGGCGAGGGCCGCTCGCGTCGCGTTGGAGCGCTCGAGGAGGCTCATGGCGGCTCGCTCTATATCGACGAGATCGGCGACATGCCGCGCGAGACGCAAAATCGCATCCTGCGCGTGCTCGTCGACCAGAACTTTCAGCGCGTCGGCGGCGCGACCCGCGTCCATGTTGATGTCCGCATCGTGTCGTCGACCAGCCGCGACCTCGCGCAGCTCATCACCGACGGCGGATTTCGCGAGGATCTCTACCACCGCCTCTCGGTTGTGCCGATCAAGGTGCCGGCCCTGTCGGAGCGGCGCGAGGACGTGCCGGAGCTGATCGAGTTCTTCATGGACCAGATTTCGGTCGCGTCGGGCTTGCCCAAACGCCGGATCGGATCCGATGCCATGGCCGTGCTGCAATCGCATGAATGGCCCGGCAACGTCCGCGAGCTGCGCAACAATGTCGAACGCCTGATGATCCTGACCAAGGGCGATCCGACAGCCGACATCACAATCGACATGCTGCCGGCCGAGGTCGGCGCGATGGTGCCGACGACACCGTCCGGCTCCGGGGGAGAACGCTTGATGAGCCTGCCGCTGCGCGACGCGCGCGAGATTTTCGAGCGCGAATACCTGATCGCGCAGATCGCCCGCTTCTCGGGAAACATCTCTCGCACGGCCGAGTTCATCGGCATGGAGCGCTCGGCGCTGCACCGCAAGCTGAAGTCGCTCGGGGTCGGTTGAGCCATGGCAGGCGCGCCTTGCATGCGTGCCTGCACATGGCGCAGGCAAATCGCCGCATTGCGAAGCAATGTTGCACTTGCGTTGTCGGCTGACTCGACGATCTAATGGGTTGTCGGTGTCCCGAAGCGGCAGGCATTCGCCTGCGCCGCGAACGGGACGAAATGGATCGCGGGCTTGAACCCGATCAGCGATCCCAACAACAGGGGCTACCCATGGCCGCAGAGCGGGCACAAAATCTACAGGACACGTTCCTCAACTATGTACGCAAGCAGAAGATTCCGCTGACGATCTTTCTCGTCAACGGCGTCAAGCTGCAGGGCGTCGTTACCTGGTTCGACAATTTCTGCGTGCTGTTGCGGCGCGACGGCCATTCCCAGCTCGTCTACAAGCACGCGATCTCGACGATCATGCCCGGCCAGCCGGTGCAGTTGTTCGAGCCCGAGGAACAGGACAAGGCCTGACCCCGATGGGCACCCGCAGCGATGCGGATGAGGCGCGGGCGGCCACCAAGCCGCTCGACGCCATCGAGCGCGAGATCGCGGCCAACACCCGCGCCTATGTCATCGGGCCCTATCAGCAGCGGCGCGGCGCGGGCGACGCCAACCAGCGTTCATTCGCGGCGCGGCTTGACGAGGCCGTAGGGCTGGCGGCTGCGATCGACCTCACCGTCGTGGAGCCGATCCAGGTCATGCTGACGGCGCTGCGCCCCGCGACCTATCTCGGCAAGGGCAAGGTCGAGGAGATTGCCGAGCGCATCACCATCGAGGAGATCGGCCTGATTGTGATGGACTGCGCGCTTTCGCCGGTGCAGCAGCGCAATCTCGAAAAGGCCTTCGGCTGCAAGGTCATCGACCGCACCGGCCTGATCCTCGAGATCTTCGGCCGCAGGGCACGCACCAAGGAAGGCGCGCTGCAGGTCGAACTCGCCCACCTGAACTACCAGAAGAGTCGGCTGGTACGGTCCTGGACCCATCTGGAGCGGCAGCGCGGCGGCTTCGGCTTCCTCGGCGGCCCCGGCGAAACCCAGATCGAGGCGGACCGGCGCATTATCCAGGAGCGCATGACCAAGATCGAGCGCGATCTGGAGGCGGTCAAGCGCACGCGCGGTCTGCACCGCGCCAGCCGCAAGCGCGTGCCTTATCCGGTGGTTGCGCTGGTCGGCTACACCAATGCCGGCAAATCGACTCTGTTCAACCGCCTGACCTCTGCCGAGGTGCTGGCGCAGGACATGCTGTTTGCCACGCTCGACCCCACCGCGCGCGCGCTCAAGCTGCCCCATGGCGCCAGGATCATGCTGTCGGACACGGTCGGCTTCATCTCCGACCTGCCGACCCAGCTCGTCGCAGCCTTCCGTGCCACGCTGGAGGATGCGATCGAGGCCGACGTTCTGTTGCATATCCGCGACGTCGCCCATGAGGATACGCAGGCCCAGGCTGCCGA
>QBLV01000135.1:10583-11389 GCA_003241815.1 Hyphomicrobiales bacterium
GTGCAAAGCATCCTGCGCGATCTCGGCATCGACCCCGATGACGGCCAGCGCGTGGTCGAGGTCTGGAACAAGTCCGACCTCCTCGCTCCCGAGGAACGCGAGCGGCAGCTCGGCGTGGCCGGGTTGAAGCCAGAGGCCTCGCGTCCCGTCCTCGTCTCGGCGCTGACCGGGGATGGAATGGGCCGCCTGACCGACGCGATCGAGATCCGCATCGCCCGCAGCCGGCCCGTCTACCGCCTGCTGCTTGAGCCTGGCGATGGCAGGTCGCTGGCCTGGCTCCATGCCAATGGCGAGATACTGCAGCGCGACGACGCCGAAGACGGTGCGCTGTCACTGCGGGTTCGGCTGCCGCCGGAGCGGGAAGGGACGTTTGGCGCCCGTTTCCCTCAGGCCAAGCGCGAATCTTAGCCGCGCCGCGACAAAGATGGAGCGCTCGCCCGATTGCCCATCGCCGGGCTGTCCAGTGCGGCCGCACCACGGCAGCACCTTGCGAGATGGCGGATCGACATCTGCCGGGTGCGACCATCGTCGTCCCGAAGCGGCTGTGTGCGTTGCCGGTGGCCAGCGAGTCGCATCCGCTCGACGAGCATCCTGCTGAAGGCTTCGACGCGAGGGCGGTCTTCGGCGCGGCGGCGATGCGCCGCATATCGCCCATGACGTCCCCCTGCCTGCTGCCGGATTCCGGGCGCCGGCAGCCCTGTCGCGAGGGGCGCATCCAACGCATTAGCCCGGCGCGCGCAGCGGCGCTCGATCGCTTGAAAAGCAAGCGGCGCTTGACATACGTGACTGCTTGAAGGAGGCGTACG
>QBLV01000136.1:0-368 GCA_003241815.1 Hyphomicrobiales bacterium
GACCGGACCGAGGGGATCACCTCGTCGGCTCCGGCGGTGAAGATCAGCTTGCCGGCCTCTTCGGGGGCCTGCTCGGGCAGCGGCATGAGACCGGGCGCGCCGCCGCGATCGACGGAGGTCGCTGGGCCGATCCGCAAGGGCAAGGGGCGCTTCGACAGGGCGGGGCCCAGCGCCACGAACTGCCCGCGTTCGAGGTCGCGGAACATCTCCGCCTGCTTGCGATCCATGCCGAGCAGATCGGCGGCGCGGGCCATGTCGATGTCGAGGAAGGTGCGCCCCATCAGGAAGTTGGAGGCTTCGGCCGCGACGTTCTTGGCGAGCTTGGCCAGGCGCTGCGTCGCGATGACACCCGCCAGCCCGCGCTTGCG
>QBLV01000136.1:378-2547 GCA_003241815.1 Hyphomicrobiales bacterium
CAAGGCCGCGTTTACGGCCGCGGCACATCAGATTGGTCATGGCGCCGAGCGAGAGCCGGCGCGCCTCGTCCGAGGCCTCACCTGCCATCACCGGCGCAAAGAGCTGCGCCTCGTCGACGACGATCAGCATCGGGAACCAGAGCGAGCGGTCGACATCGAACAGGCCTCCGAGAAAGGCCGCGACCGCGCGCAACTGCTCGTCGGCCTCCAGATTCTCGAGGTTGAGCACGACCGAGACGCGATGCTGGCGCACCCGCAGCGCTACCCGCTGCAATTCGGCCTCGCCGCACTGCGCATCGACGACGACATGGCCGAACTGGTCGGCGAGCGAGACGAAATCGCCCTCGGGGTCGATCACGGCCTGCTGCACCAGGGGCGCGCTCTGTTCGAGCAGGCGCCTCAGCAGATGCGATTTGCCCGAGCCGGAGTTACCCTGAACCAGAAGCCGCGTCGCCAGCAGTTCGGCGAGATCGAGCAGGGCGGGTTCGCCGCCTTTGCCCAAGCCCATGTCGATAGCCGTCGTCATGCCGTGATCGCGCTGCTCCGCGGATTATGTGTGTTCGTGATCGCGCGTGTCCCGCGATAGGGATGGCGGACGGGGCGCTCGCGAATGGCGCTTCTAGCATGGCCTTTTGCAGTTGCGGCTGCTTCGGCGCCAGCGTCCACAGCAATCGACGGCGGCGTTTCAGCGCGGGCAGCGGCGCGCCCGTTCCTCGCGCTGGATCTCGGCGATGCTGCGACGCTGGCTGTTCGACAGGGGCAGGTCCTCGGCGTTGTCGTACCGGCAACCGGCATTGCCGAAGGCCTCGATGCCGCGCCGCGTCCGGAAGCAGTAGCCCTGCGCCTTGTAGATTTCGTTGCGGGCATACCAGAGGTCGTCGCAGGTCTCGGCCCAGGCCGGGGCCGGTATCGCCGCGAGGCCGAGCAGCAGCCCCAGCGAGGCCGTCGTCAGAAGGGTGCGCCGCATCGGCCGTTCTCCGCCATCGTCGATCGAGGCTCGACGGCCCGCAATCTGCGCGAAGCGCCTTGGCGCGGCAAGCGGCCCGGTCACACCCCCGACCGGAACGGAGAGCGGTCATCCGCTGCGCAGGCTGGACGCGCTGCCCGGCCGGCCCGATGATGCTGCCGCAACCGGCCGTGCCGACGCGCACCGGCCCCACCATGGACGAAACCTCATGACCCGCCGCGCCCGCATCCTCGTGATCAACCCCAACTCCAACGAGGCGGTGACGGAGGGACTGCGCCAGGCGGTGCTCCCGCTCTCCTATGCGGAAGGGCCGGAGATCATCTGCGAGACGCTGACGGAGGGGCCTTTCGGCGTCGAGACGCAGGAGCATGCCGAGAGCGTCACGATTCCCCTGCGCCGCAAGGTCGAGGCCGCCAACGACGTCGATGCCTTCGTCATCGCCTGTTATTCCGATCCCGGCCTGCATGTCGCCCGCGAGGGCACGTCGAGCCCGGTCTTCGGCATCGCCGAGAGCGGCGTCTTGACCGCGCTCGCCCGCGCCGATCGCTTCGGCGTCATCGCGATCAAGACCCGTTCGATCCCGCGCCACATCCGCTATCTCCGCCAGATGGGGCTGATGGACCGGCTCGCTGGCGAGCGGCCGCTCGAAATGTCGGTCGCCGAGACGGCTTCCGGCGATCGCACGCTGGAGCGCATGATCGCCATCGGTCGCGAGTTGAAGGAGTTGGACGGTGCAGGTGCCATTGTCATGGGCTGCGCCGGGATGGCGCGGCACCGCCGACCGCTGGAACAGGAACTCGGCATCCCGGTCATCGACCCGACGCAGGCCGCCGTCGCGATGGCGATCGGAACCATCGCGGTGAGGTGACAGCAGCGCTGACGACCACGACGTCAGCGCTGCTTTCCCCGGGATCCATCGTAGAGTTCCGGAGCCCCACGATTGATCCCGGATCGGCACCGCTGACGCGGATTGTCGGGGGATGACAGGGCGGTTTCGTGCCGTCCATGCATGCTCTAGAAGGCCGCCATGCTGAAAGAATTCTTCGCCTACTATCGCCCTCACCGAACCCTGTTCCTGGTCGATTTCGGCTGCGCCGTGCTGTCGGGGTTGCTCGAACTCGGTTTTCCGATGGCGGTAAAGGCCTTCGTCGATCTCTTGCTCCCGCGCGGCGACTGGCCGCTGATCCTGCTGGCGGGGCTGG
>QBLV01000136.1:2557-5741 GCA_003241815.1 Hyphomicrobiales bacterium
TGGCGCTGCTCGTGGTCTATGCGGTCAATTCCGGGCTGATGGCGATCGTCACCTATTGGGGCCACAAGCTCGGCATCAACATCGAGACGGAGATGCGCCGGCGCGCCTTCGACCATCTCCAGAAGCTCTCCTTCCGCTTCTACGACGAGCAGAAGACCGGCCATCTCGTCGCCCGCGTCACCAAGGATCTCGAGGAGATCGGCGAGGTCGCCCATCACGGTCCCGAGGATCTCTTCATCGCGATCATGACCTTCGTCGGCGCCTTCCTGCTGATGCTCTACGTGCATCCGCATCTCGCCCTCATCACGGCGCTGATCGTGCCGCTCGCCGGCTTCATCGTGGCGCGCTACGGCGCCCGCATGGCGCAGAACTGGCGGATCCAGTTCGGCCGGGTCGGCGCCTTCAATGCGCGGCTCGAGGAGAACATCGGCGGCATGCGCGTCGTCCAGGCCTTCGCCAACGAGGCCCATGAGCGCGCGCTGTTTGCCGGCGACAACCAGCGCTACCGCACCACCAAGCTCGAAGCCTACCGCATCATGGCCGCCAGCCAGGCCGTGAACTATCTTGGCATGCGCATGGTCCAGCTCGCGGTGATGCTGGCCGGCACCTATTACGTGGTGGAAGGCAGCCTCAGCGTCGGCGGCTTCGTCGGCTTTCTGCTGCTGGTCGGCGTATTCTACCGCCCGCTCGACAAGATCGCGAGCGTGATCGAGACCTATCCCAAGGGCATCGCCGGCTTCCAGCGCTACCAGGAATTGCTCGCCACCGAGCCCGACATCGCCGATGCGCCTGATGCGATCGAGGCCCCGCCGCTGAAGGGCGACATCCGCTTCAGCCACGTCGATTTCGGTTATGCGCAGGGCCGGCCGATCCTCGCCCGCGTGGATCTTTCGGTCGCGGCGGGCGAGACGGTCGCCTTCGTCGGGCCGTCAGGCGCCGGAAAGACCACTTTGCTCTCGCTGCTGCCGCGCTTCTACGAGATCGATGGCGGGGCGATCACCGTCGACGGCCACGACATCCGAAAGCTGACGCTCGCCTCGCTGCGCCGCCAGATTGGCATCGTCCAGCAGGACGTATTCCTTTTCGCCGGCACGATCCGCGAGAACATCGCCTATGGCCGCCTCGATGCGAGCGAGGACGAGATCACGCAGGCCGCCCGCCGCGCCCGCCTGGAGACGATGATCGCCGATCTGCCGGCCGGGCTGGACACGGTCATCGGCGAGCGCGGCGTCAAGCTCTCGGGCGGCCAGAAGCAGCGCCTCGCCATCGCGCGCATCTTCCTGAAGAATCCGCCGATCCTGATCCTCGACGAGGCGACCTCGGCGCTCGACACCGAGACGGAGGCCGCGATTCAGCAATCGCTCACGGAACTCGCCCAAGGCCGCACCACGCTCGTCATCGCGCATCGGCTGGCCACGATCCGCCATGCCGACCGCATCGTCGTGGTGACGCAGGCCGGCATCGCCGAAGAGGGCCGGCATGACGCTCTGGTGCACGCGGGCGGGCCCTACCAGGCCCTGCACGAGGCGCAGGTTGCGCCGCTGCGGCTGGCGATGGGCACGGCTGCTGAGTGATCGAAGTTGTCATGACGATCGGGAACTGATCTGCGGGGTTTTCGTTGAGCCCTGGCGGCATGACCAGCGGCACCGCTTCCGGGAGGATATCGACGTGACGCGTTCCAGGGCCTTTGCTTTCGCGTTGATATCGACGCTCCTTCCGACGCTTGCCGGGGCGCAGGGTGTCGGCACGCCCGGAACCGGTCCGCTTGTGCCCGGCGGCGAGAGGCAGGGCCTTGGCCCCCCGTCGATCACGGATTCGGTGCCCGATATCCGGCTGCGGTCGGATGGCGGCGGCATTCCGGGAGCGGGGCCGCCGATCGAGTACGGCAGGCCCGGCGCGCGTCGTCCCATCGGCAGCCTGTCGTCGGCGCGCGCGGCAGCATCGGCCTCTCGCGATTGAGGCAGGCGGCGGCCCGTCATTGCGAGACGCCGCGCTCGACCTGCCGGCTCGGGCGGGCCGTTCCTTTGGGCGCTTCCTGCTGGTGCCGGTCGCGCGGTAAGGCCGCGATCCGCGGCTACGCCGTCCCGTGAGGCTGTAGCTCGGGCATCGGCGCGTGCAGCTTTGCCGCCGGCCGCGCAAAACTCTGGCGCCCTGCCTTGAAGCCCATGACCGGCTCGGCAATCCCGGCCAATGCTTCGCTCGGCGTTGGCGCGTCGAGCACGATCAGGTCGGCCGGGTTGCCCACCGTGATCCCGTAATCCTTCAAATTCATCAGGCGCGCCGGCAAGGTCGTGACCAGATCGACGCAGGTGCCGAAACCTTCCGGGTCGACCTGCGCGACATTGGCGTAGAAATTCGCCATCCGCAGCAGCGAGGCATCGCCGAAGGGCGTGAACGGGTTCAGCACGTTGTTGGTGGCGACCGAGCAGGTGACGCCATGCGCGAGCAGCCGGTGCGCCGGGGTCAGCCCACGTGGCACGTTATGCGTCGCCGCGCGCCCCATCAGATAGACGTCGGTCGAGGGCAGCACCGTCACCGCGACACCCGCCTTCGCGAGCCGGTCCGCCACTCGCTCAAAATCCTCGGGCGGGAGGGCCGAAAGCTTGGTTACATGGCCGATTGCGACACGCCCGCCGAACCCATGCGCCGTCGTCTGTCGGCAGACCTCGTCGAGATGCATCCAGCGCGCATCGAGATCGAAATCGAGATGGAAATCGAGATCGACATCGAAGCGCGTGGCCAGAGCAAACAGCCGTTCGATCTGTGCCTGCGGATCGGTGTCGGTGTAGGGGCAACCGCCGAGCGCGTCGGCGCCGTCCCGCAGCGCGCGGACCAGCAATTCCTCCGTGCCGGGATCGTTGGTCAGCCCCTCCTGCGGGAAAACGCAGATCGAAAGATCGATCGCCCAGGCGAAATCGCGCTTCAAGGCCTTCAACGCCTCGAAGCTGCGCAGGCCGACTCGCGGATCGACCTCGACATGGCTGCGCATCCGCGTCGTGCCCTTGCCGATGGCGCGCTCCAGCACCTGCGCGCCGCGTGCGTGGACATCCGCCACTGTAAAGTCGCGCTTCATCGCCGAGACGGCGGCGATCGCTTCCTTGAGTCCGCCATGCAGATGGCCGCAGCGACCGAGCAGACAGGCCTTGTCGAGATGGACATGGCTATCGACGAAGCCGGGCAACAC
>QBLV01000136.1:5751-11360 GCA_003241815.1 Hyphomicrobiales bacterium
CACGGCGCGCCCGCCGATGATGATCTCGGGCGCGGCGGCCGCGATGACCGGCGCGATCGCGGAAAACCGGCCGTGCCTGACGCCGATATCGACCGGGCGGTCATGGCCCGCAAGGCTGGCCTGGCGGAAGATCAGATCGAAGGCGGTATCGTCTGGCATCGTTTCGGGCGATCGGTTTTCACGCAGGGCGGCCGTAACTGCATGCACTTTACATGCCGCCTGCCGCGCGGGAAGGCGCAGAATGGGCGTTGCATCGGCGCAGGCGGGATGAAGCCGAGTTAGTTGGCGGCTTTCCGGCGGCTGTCTTTGCCCGCTACGGGCGAAGCCGCACGCCGCGCTGGCGGCGCCGGCCGTAGCGGTTCGGCATAGGGCGCGAGGATATCCATAATGTCGCGGCCACGCGGGCGCGTCTGGGCAACCAGCGCCCGGCTCGCGACCGAATCGAGATGGTGGTGCATCAGCGCCACCACCGCCTCGGCATCACCCTTCGCCAGCGCATCAATCAGCAGCCGATGCTCGTTGATGGCGCATTCCGAGGAATGTGGCCGGCTGAACAGGGACAGCGTCAGGCAGCAGCGATAGGCAATTTCGCTGACATAACGGATCAGGATCGGGCTTTCCGTCATGGTGGCGAGCAGGATGTGGAACTCGGTCGCGAGCCGGATCGAGACCGGATCGGGTCCGTTTCGCGCTTCGTCCTCGGCATCGACATGGGCATGAAGCTGCGCGATCTGCGCCTTGGTCAGGCGTCCGGCAAGCTGCCGCACGACCAGCCGCTCCAGCTCGATGCGGATGTCGAAGGCGTCACGGGCCTCCTGCCAGCTCGGTGTCGCCACGACGGCGATGCGGTTGCGGCGCAACTCCACCAGACCCTCGGCCGCTAGTTGCCCCAGCGCATGGCGCGCGATCGTGCGGCTGACGCCGAAGCGCTCGCCGAGCGCGTCCTCGGGCAACTTGGCTCCGGGTTCGAGCGCCTGTTCGATGATCGCCCGCCGCAGCGCCCGGCAGATGGTTCCGACCTTGTCCGTCGCGGGGCGGCCCCGGCTTTCCTCGCGCGACATCGTTGAAATTCCAGATGATCGAGGTCTCGTCTTAGCGCCTTCGCAGGCTACCCCGCAATCGGCAGCTCGGCAGCATTGCGAAGGCGGGACGACGCAACCTGATGCGACGAGCTGGCGCAGCAAAGGAATGCAATCTGGCACCGTCTTTGCATGCACTTTGAGTCATGGTCAGCCTTCCGACACACACCTCTCCGCTGGTTGCCTCGCAGCCCTTGCCGGCTGCCGCCACCGCCGTAGCAGCAGCGGCGATCGAATTGTCCCAAGCCTCCGTCACCTTCGGACAGGGAGCAAATTCGGTGCCGGCCCTGGCGCAGACCAGTCTGCGCATCGCCGAGGGCGAGTTCGTCGCGCTCGTCGGCCCCTCCGGCTGCGGCAAATCGACGATCCTGCGTCTCGCCAGCGGGTTGGTGCAGCCGACATCGGGCGTGGTCGTCGTCGGCGGGCGCGAGGTCGCGGCGCGGGCGCTTCGCGTGGGCATGGCCTTCCAGAACCCGACGATGCTGCCCTGGCTGACGATCGAGCGGAATATCATGCTGCCGCTCAAGATCGTCGAGCCCTTCCGCTCGCGCTACCGGCAGGAGAAGAACGGCGCCTTCCGCGACAGGGCGCATGCCCTGCTGGCACAGGTCGGCCTCAAGGGTTTCGCCGGCAAGTTCCCGTGGCAGCTTTCCGGCGGCATGCTCCAGCGCGCCAATCTCTGCCGCGCTCTCATCCATGAGCCGCGGCTCCTCCTGCTGGACGAGCCTTTTGGGGCGCTCGACCAGTTCACCCGCGAGGAGCTCTGGGCGATCATGCAGGAGCTCTGGCTGGCGCATCGCCCGACCGTCCTGCTGGTCACACACGACCTGCGGGAGGCCGGCTTCCTGGGCAGCCGCATCTGCGTGATGAGCGCGCGTCCGGGCCGCATCATCGACGACGCGGCGGTGGAGTTCGCCCGCCCGCGCAGCATCGCCATGACTTTCGAGCCGGATTTCGTCGCGCTCAACCAGCGCCTGCGCGAACTCATCGTCGATGCGCGCGCCGCCCCTGCCGTCGCGGAGAACGTCTGATGAAGAACCGCGCCCTCAGGCAAAAATTCTGGTCGGCCGGGCTGATCCTTGTATTTTTTGCCGGCTGGGAGGCGTTTTGCCTGTTGTCGGGCATGTCGGACCTGATCCTGCCGCGCCCGAGCCAGGTCTTCGCCACGCTCTTTCAGCGCATGCCGATCCTCTGGCCGCACATCCTGCAGACGCTGGGCACGACGATGACGGGGTTTGCGCTCGGAGTCGCGCTGGGCGTGCTGCTCGGTGCCGTCATCGGCGTCTCGCGCACGGCCTATGACACGGTCTACCCGCTGCTGATCGGCTTCTCTTCGATCCCCAAGGTCGCGGTCGTGCCGATCTTCGTGCTCTGGTTCGGCTCGGGCACGGTGCCCGCGGTGCTGACCTCGCTGGCGATCTGCTTTTTCCCGATCGTCGTGAACATCGCCACGGGCCTGGCCACCACAGAGCCCGAAATGGAGGACGTGCTGAAGGCGCTGGGCGCCTCCAAGCTCGACATCCTCTGGAATGTCGGCCTGCCGCGCACGATGCCGTTCTTCTTCGCGTCGCTGAAGGTCGCGATCACCTACGCTTTCGTGGGCACGGTGCTGGCCGAGACCGTCGCCTCCAATCGCGGCATCGGCAATGTGATGATGTCGGCCTCGTCCAACTTCAACACGCCGCTGGTCTTCGCCGGGCTCTTCATCCTCGCTGGCTTGGGCGTGGCGCTCTACGTCGCCTTCTCGCTGATCGAGGGCCGCGTCACCGGCTGGGCCACCCGCAAGAACGATCTCATCGCCGCCTGAAGCTTGAATCGAAACATCAAAAAAGGGGACCAAGATGCTGAAAAGACTCGCTGCCACGTTCATCGCGGGACTGGCTTTCACTGGCCTCGCCCAGGCCCAGGAGACCACGGTCAAATTCACGCTGGGCTGGAAGACGCAAGGCTCGGACGCCGCCTTCTTCGTCGCCCGCGACAAGGGCTACTACAAGGCTGAAGGCCTCAACGTCGTCATCGACCAGGGCGAGGGTTCGGGCGCGACCGTGACCCGCATCATGGGCGGCGCCTATGACGCCGGCTTCGGCGACGTCAACGCCATCATCCAGAACGCCGCCGCCAAGCCCGGCGAGAACCCGGTCATGGTCTACATGATCTGGAACCGCCCGCCCTTCGCCATCTCCAGCAAGAAGGCGACCGGCATCACCAAGCCTGGCGATCTCGAGGGCAAGACGCTGGGCGGCGCGCAAGGGACTCCGACGACCCGCCTGCTCGAGGTCTTCGCCCGCAAGAACGGGCTCGATATGGCCAAGATCAAGCTCACCAACATGGCGCCCAACCTGCAGGAGCCGCTGCTGATCAAGGGCGACATCGACGGCGCGCTGGTCTTCAACATCACCAGCTATTTCAACCTGCTGCTCAACCGCCAGGACCCCGACAAGGACTTCAACTGGCTGACCTTCGGCGATTACGGGCTCGATCTCTATTCCAACGGGCTGATGGTCTCGCAGAAGATGATCAAGGAGAATCCCAAGGCCGTCGCCGGCCTCGTGCGCGCCACCAACAAGGCGATGCTGGAGATCGCCAAGGACCAGGCGCTCGGCATGAAGGCCGTGATGAACTTCGACAATCTCGTCAACGAGGCTGTCGAGAAGAAGCGCCTGCAATACTCCTTCGACCAGCTCATCGTCTCGCCGGAGATGAAGGAGATCGGCGTCGGCGACACCAAGGACGCCCGCATGGCCAACGCCATCGGCATCATCGTCGAGGGCTATCAGCTCGCCCGCACGCCCAAGCCCGAGGAAATCTTCTCCCGCGCCTTCCTGCCGCCCAAGGCCGAGCGCGAGCTGGTCTACACGGCGAATTGAGGGGCGAGGTGCTTACGCCCGGTCGGTAATGCTCATGACCAATGTCATCGGGTTCGCCGGCCCGGGCGTGAAGCCATAGCGCTCGTAGAAGCGTTTCGCATCCTCCGAGATGGCATGAACGAGAATGCCCCGGATGCCGATGATCGTGGCTGCCTCGCGTATCCTCAGGACAGCGTCTCTGAGGATCGCGACCCCGAGTCCTTGTCCGTGAAAAGCCCGATCGACGGCAAGCCGCCCGATGACGGCCATCGGGATGGGGTCGGGCATGTTGCGTTTCAACCGGCCGGGAGCCTCGGTTGAAACCAGAGCGCCCGAGGCGAGTGCGTAATAGGCGGCGATCTGGCCGGTCTCATCAGCAACGACATAGGTTCGCGATGCGCCGCTGGCCTGATTGGACCGGGACCGGCGCTTCAACCAGTCATCGAGGACGAAGACGCCTGAATCGAAGCCGTCGAACCGGTGACCCTCATCGAGCGAGGCAGGCGCGCCCAGCATCAGTCTTTCCAGGGGCGAGGGGCTGCCATCAGGCGTGCATAACCCTCTTCGCCGGGAGGTCGGTCGAGAATCTCGACAAATCGATCATAGGTCGCGGGATCGACCCGGATGAGCGTCTGATCAAGCAGCGTGTCTTCGGCGGCGCGCCTTGCCGCGTCGATCATGAATTCCGAGCGCGTCTTGCTCTGCGTGCTGGCGGCATGATCGATCAGGTCCCGGACATCGTCACGGATCCGCAGATTCACGGCGCGCGTCGTGATTTTGGTTGATGCGGGCATCATGGCCTCCTGAGTGCATCACATTACCAGCAGAGATACACATTGTGTATCTCATTGTTCAGGGGGCGGCGAAGACCTGTGACGTCAGGCGACTCGCCTTTCCTCCAGGTCTCGTTCTATAAAAGAACAAATACAGAACGTGAGCCCTCATGCGCACCCGACCCGACCCTTTCGCCCTGGCCGATCTGCGCCGCCATCTTGCGGAGGCCGCGCTGCGCTCTGCGCCGGCCATGATCGGGCAGGTGAGCTTCGGCGCGTCCGCTTTGGACGAAGCTTTGGGCGGCGGCATCGCGCGGGCGGCGCTGCATGAGGTTTATGCGCCGGCCACCGCCGATCTCGCGGCGGCGACGGGCTTTGCCGTTGGGCTGGCGCTTCGGGCCGCCGATCAGCGCCCGATTCTCTGGGTCCGGCAGGATGTCGTCGATGCCGAGACCGGCCGGCTGCATCCGCCGGGCCTGACCGAACTCGGGCTCGACCCCGCCCGCATCCTGCTGGTCCGGGCCCGCGATGCGCAGGGCGTGCTGCGCGCCGGGGCCGAGGCCGCCCGCTGCCCGGCGCTGGGGGCGGTGCTGATCGAGCCCTGGGGGGCGCCGCGCCATCTCGATTTGACCGCGAGCCGGCGGCTTGCGCTGGCGGCGGAAGGCTCTGGCGCGACGACGCTTTTGCTGCGCGCCGCCGTTGCGCCGCAACCGAGCGCGGCATCGACCCGCTGGCAGGTTTCATCACTGCCGTCGCGGGCGCTGGAGGCGAATGCGCCGGGCGATCCGGCTTTCAGTGTGAGGCTGCTGCGCCATCGTGGCGGCCTGAGTGAGCGTGAGTGGCGTGTGGAGTGGAGCCGTGACCGACAATCTTTCCAAGAACACGCTTTCCAAGAGCACGCTTTCCAGGAG
>QBLV01000137.1:0-10474 GCA_003241815.1 Hyphomicrobiales bacterium
GTTTCTTGCCGGGCCGCCCGCCACGCTCCCCGGCATCTCAGGGCAGGCGGCCCGGCAAGAAACCCCGCGTTCTCCCGACGCGGGGTTTTTGCGTGGGGGGCGGGATGCGCCAGGAGCAGACGCTGAGGTGACGCCATCAAGCGGACGGTGCCCACCAAGATCGAGGCGTCTGTTCTTGACCCGACGCAGGGCAGCGACGTCCTACCTGCACGCAAACGGCGCAAGGGTTCGATGTGAGCGCCACAGGCGCAAGTTCAAGGCTCGGCTGTCGAGAGCTCGGCACGTGAAATTGGCATTATGGCTGCTGCAACCGGTTCAGCGATACGACGATAGCGTTGGGGATCCCAGGCCCGGCGGACAGCAATCAGGTTCTTGGCTAAATCGCCATCAACGGCATCGTCTGCGGGATCGGAGCTGGTCCGCATACCGAGCCGGGACGCTTCGCCAAAGTGCCGGCAGGAAAGGTCAGTTCAAAAATTCCGGCGAGATCAGGCTTGGCAAGAACAGCGACACCTTGGGCCACATGATGATCAAACCCAGCACGACGAACATCGGGATCAGCATGATCAGCGTGTCCCTGATCGCCGAGCGCATGCTGATGCCGGCGACCGAGCACGCGATCATCAGGCACAGGCCATAGGGCGGGGTCACCAGTCCGAAGGCGAGGCTGACGATGCCGATCATGGCGAAATGAACCGGGTCCATCATCACCGTACTGGCGAGCGGCGCGAGGATCGGGCCCACGATGATGATCGACGGGATCGCATCCAGGAAGCAGCCGACGATCAGGAAGACGCCTGAGATGAAGAATCCGGTCTCGTAGAAGCTCATGCCCCAGGCCGAGACGCCGGTCAGGATCGCCTGCGGCATCTTGTAATAGGCCATGAGCCAGCCGAAGGCGGACGCCGTGCCCACGCAAAACAGCGTCACGCCGGCGAGTTTGCCGGTGTCCAGCAGGGCCGCGTACAGCCCCTTCGCATCCATCTCGCGATAGACGATGAGAGACAGGACGGCGGCGTACATCACCGCGATCGCCGCCGATTCCGTTGCCGTGAACCATCCGAACACCTTGCCGCCGATGATGATGCCCGGCGTCAGAAGGGCGAGGAAGGAATGCTCGAACGCCTTGAAAACTTGTCGAACCGAGGAGCGCGGATAGGTGGGATAGCCGCGCCTGACGGCATAGGCATGCACCGTCGCCATCTGCGCCACGCCGATCAGGATGCCGGGAATGACACCGGCGAGGAACAGCGCGCCGATCGAGGTCGTCAGGATCCCGCCCCAGACGATCATCAGGATCGAGGGAGGAATGATCACTGCCAGCACGGATGAGACGGCGGTGATCGCCACCGAGAAGGTGTCGTCGTAGCCCTCCCTGCGCTGGGCCTCGATGAAGATCTTCGACTGGCTCGCGGCGTCTGCCGTCGACGAGCCGGAGATGCCTGCGAAGAAGAACGACAGCACCACGTTGATCTGGGCGAGGCCGCCGGGAAAATGCCCGACCAGTGCGCGCGACAGGCTCATCAGCCGGGTCGTCACCCCGCCGACATTCATCAGATTGGCCGTCAGCAGGAAGAACGGCACCGCCAGCAGGATGAAGGAGTTGAACGCGTTGAACGTCTCGCTCATCAGCGTCATCGAATCGAGCCGGGGCTCGATGATCAGGATCGGCAGGCAAGCCAGGGCGAGAGCGAAGGCGACGGGTATCCGCAGGAAGAGTCCCAGGAAAAAGCAGCCGAACAGGATGGAGGCAGCCTGCCCCGAGGAGAGGACGCTACCGGTCATGGGCTGGTGCTCTTTCCGAAGAGGACGCGAAGATCGTCCATGAACTGCTCGCCGAGGAAGATGATCCAGCTGACCCCGGCGATCGGCCAGGCGATGTGGATGAGCCAGAGCGGCAGCTCGGCCAACTCCGAGGTTCGGTTCCAGGCGAACTGCGTGAACTCGATGCCGCCATAGACGAAGACGATGGCGATCGTCAGCACGCCGAGCTTGGCGACGATGCGCATGAAGGCATCGCCTCTCGCGCCCAGCTTCGGCAGCAGGTCGACATCGAAATGGGCCGAATCGCGCACGCCGATGATGGTGCCGATCATCACGGTCCAGATGAACAGGAAGCGGGCCAGTTCCTCCGTCCAGATATAGGACGGTATCAGGTTGGAGTAGCGCGAGACGATTTGCAGCATAACCGGCACCACCAAGATGCCGACCGAGAACACGACGATGAACGACAGCAATCGCGAATAAGCCGCCGTCAGGCGTCGCCACAGGCTGGGCCTGTCAGACAAAGAGGCATTCATGAAGGGATTCCGCGTGCGACAGCAGGACCCGGGCGCTTTCGCGCCCGGGAACTGACCGGATCAGGGATGACGGGCTCAGACGCCCGCGATGGCGGTCTGGATGCCGCTCGCGTCGATTTCCTTGGCATAGGTCTGCATGATCGGCTCGGCGAGCTTCTGCATGGTCGGGCGGTCCTCGAAGGGAATCCGCTTCAGCCGACCGGCCGCCTCGAGCCGGGCGAGGATTTCCGAATCGCCGCTCGATTCGACCTTCCGCTCGTAGTCGGCCGCTTCCTTGCCGGCCTGGATCACGGCATCCTGCAGATCCTTGGGCAGGGTCGCCATGGTCTTCATCGAGAAGCAGATCGGCCTGACCGATACCGCGTGCTGCGTCATCAGGATATTGGGCGCGACTTCGAAGAACTTCATCTGTTCGATGCCGGCCGCCTCGTTCTCGGCCGCCGAGATGACATTGTTCTGGATGGCGTTGTAGACCTCGTTATAGGCGATCACGGTCGGTGACATGCCGATGGCCGCGAAGCTGCGCGACCAGATCGGCGCGCCCTGGACGCGCACCTTCAGGCCCTTGATCTCGGCGACGCTCTTCAGCGCCTTGTTGGCGAAGAGGTTGCGCACGCCGCCGCCGCCATAGCCGATCAGCCGCACGCCGGCCTTCTTCTCGATCTCGTCGGCGATCGGGTTGAGCAGGCCCTTGTTCACCACCGCCTCCATATGGGCGAAATCGCGGAAGACGAAGGGCGCGTCGATGAAGGGCGCAGCCTTGGAGAAGGTCGACATATGGGCGGGCGAAACGATCGCGTAATCGACGTTCTTCCCCTGCGCCATGTACTCGAAATACTGCTTCTCGAGTCCGAGCGAGGAATCCTTGTGGAGGGTGAAGTTGACCGGCTTGTTGTAGAGAGCCTTGACCCGCTCCTCGAACTTCAGAAGGCCCTGGGTGAACGGGTGGGCATCGCCGAACTGCGAAGCACCCACCAGCGTCGGCGCCGACTGGGCGCGAACGATGGCGGGGGCGGCGAGGGTGGCGGTGAGCGCACCTATGCCTTTGAGCAAAACTCTGCGTTCCATAACATTCCCTCTCCTGCACGCCCCTCTGATGGGAGCTGCCGTCAGAATGTCAGAGCGAATCTGGTTTGACCATCTCGTTAATTGCAAGATTTGCGGAGAGGGCGGACACCTGAAAGGCGGATGCAGTCGAAACCAGGCTTGATCCATTTTGCAGAGGAACCAGTTCCGGTATCTCGGGACCTTCCTAACTTCGGATGACTTCAAGACGCAGCTTGGAACCCGCTGGCTCCCTGAGCTCGCGGTGCGAGCGTCATCGACACCTCTACCCCAGCCGTAGGCGGGCGCTGCGGATATACTCGACGGCCGCATTTTCGAGTTCACCATGTTCCAAGCGTCTCTGCTGGGTGGTCTCGCGCTTGGACGAACATCGCCGGTCAGCTGAGCCGCTGAAATCAGTCTCCCCCTATAGCGGACGTACTGAAGGTCGGCTCAGGGCCCTTGTTCGCCGTCTGCACCGCCCTGGATGCTAACGACACGCGCGCCGAGAGGATTTATCCCCGCTGCCCAAACCGTTCCTATAATCCCACCACCTCATCCCCGAGGGGCAGCCATCCGGAGGTATGCCGTTGGTGGGGATGGGGTCGGCGCCTGCGGCTGGTCTTACAAACCAGACTCGGGAGGCTTCGGGGCACCGCCCTGGGGGTACTACGGCCCCTGTGCGAGGAGCTCGCTGGAAAGGTCTTACGGCTCACGCCTTCGTCCCATGCTCGACTAGACGCGACAACCCGATGAGGGGAACTGGCGTCGAAAGGGATCGCGGCGGAGGCTGGCTTTCGACCCCATAAGCGCGGCCCGGAGACTTAAGAACGCCGATAAGCGGAGCGCCACGGGGCGTGCGGGCAGTGGCTCAATCTGCCCGCGCCGCGACCTGGCTCAATGGTTGCGGACCTCTACCCTCGCGCCTCGCGGCGCTCCGCTGTCCCTCTTGATCAACCGACGCAGGAATGCGGGCGGGGAATTGCCGTGCGTTTTGGAGATGAAGCGTGGGGAATCCCTTGCATGTTGGTGTGGCCGCCGTGCTGCATTCCGAGGGGCGCGTCCGGACGTATGGGCCGACGGCGGTTTCGACGCGGTGCGGATCGGGCTTGCGACGCTGCGCGGAGAGCGCAGAAGCCGCTAGCTCGGCACGATCGCACCGCGCGGTTGCGCCATCCATGTCGAAACCCGCTCGCGATGTATGTCGCGAGCGGGGTGATGTTTCGGCGCTGCCGCAGGCCGGCCGTGTCAGCTCAGCGCCGGCAGCCTGTCGAGCAGCTTGTCGAGCGTGATCGGGTAATCCCGGACACGCATGCCGGTGGCGTTGTAGATCGCGTTGGCAACGGCGGCGCCGACGCCGCAGATGCCGAGTTCGCCGACCCCCTTGGCCTTCATCGGCGAGGACATCGGGTCGGTCTCGTCAAGGAAGACGACCTCCTGATGCGGGATGTCGGCATGCACCGGCACCTCGTAGCCGGCCAGATCGTGATTGACGAAGAAGCCGCGCCGCTTGTCGACGACGAGGTGTTCCATCAAGGCCGCGCCCGCACCCATCGTCATCGCGCCGATGACCTGGCTGCGCGCCGATTTCGGATTGAGGATTCGGCCCGCCGCGCAGACGGCCAGCATGCGCCGCAGACGGACCTCGCCGGTGGCGGCGTCGACCCCGACCTCGACGAAATGGCCGCCGAAGGTCGCCTGCGAATGCGTCTTGTCGAGATCACCGAATTCGATCGTGTCTTCGGCCGTGATCTCGCCGTCACCGGCCGCCTGCGTCAGCGGGACCGCGCGGTTGCCCGCCTTGACGGCGCCGTCCTCGAACACCGCGTCAGCCGAGTTGAAGCCGAGCTTTTGCACCACAGCCTCGCGCAGCTTGACGCAGGCTGCGTAAACGCCCGACGTCGCCGAGTTGGCGCCCCACTGGCCGCCCGATCCCGCCGAGGCGGGGAAGCTGGAATCGCCGAGTTCGACCTTCACCTTGTCGATCGGCAAACCCATCATCTCGGCGGCTGTCTGGGCCATGATGGTGTAGCTGCCGGGGCCGATATCGGTCATGTCGGAGAAGACGGTGACGATGCCGTCCTTTCCGAGCGTGACGCGGGCGCCCGACTTCATCACCAGATTGCCCCGGAAGGCGGACGCGACGCCCATGCCGACCAGCCATTTGCCGTCGCGCAGGGTGCCAGGCGTCGCCGACCGCTTGTCCCAGCCGAAGCGCTGCGCGCCTTGGCGCAGGCATTCTGCAAGCTGCCGCTGCGAGAACGGCACCTTGGGCTTCTCGGGATCGACCTGCGTGTCGTTGATGATGCGGAACTCGACAGGGTCGATCTTCAGCTTCTCCGCCATCTCGTCCATGGCGATTTCAAGCGCCATCAGGCCAGGCGCTTCTCCCGGCGCACGCATCGCATTGCCTTCCGGCAGATCGAGCACGGCGAGCTTGAGCGAGGTCATCCGGTTGGCGCCGGCATAGAGCAGCTTCGTCTGCTGCGTCGCGAGCTCGGGCTGGCCGTCCTTCAGATCTCCGGACCAGCTCTCATGGCCGATCGCGGTGATCTTGCCGTCAGGCGTCGCGCCGATGCGGATGCGCTGGATCGTAGCGGGGCGATGGGTGGTGTTGTTGAACATCAGCGGCCGCTGCAGCGCGACCTTGACCGGCCGCTTGGCCGCCCGCGCTCCAAGCGCCGCGAGCAAGATATCGGCCCGCAAGAAAAGCTTGCCGCCGAACCCGCCGCCGATGAAGGGCGAGACGAGCCTGACATTCTCCTTGGCGATGCCGAGCGTCTGGGCGAGATCGCCGACGCCCCAGGCGATCATCTGGTTCGACGTCCACAGGGTCAGCTTGTCGCCATCCCAGCGCGCGATCGACGCGTGCGGCTCCATCATCGCATGGGCCTGATCGGGCGTGGTGTAGCTCTGGTCGAGCTTGACGGGGGCGGATGCGAAGGCGCCGGCGAAGTCCCCGACCGCGCTTTGCGTCGGGCTGTCCTCTTCGCTGGGTGCGTTCGGAGCTGCTCCCTTGAGAGCGGCAAGGTCGAAGGCGCCTTTCTCCTCCTGGTATTTCACCACGACGAGTTGGGCTGCGGCGCGCGCCTGTTCGAAGGTTTCGGCCACCACGAGCGCGATGGCCTGGTGGTAGTGCTCGATCTGCGGACCGCCGAACAGCTTCGCCGTGTTGCGCTTGCCCTTGTCGAGCTTGCCCGCGTTTTCGGCCGTGACGACAGCCAGCACGCCGGGCGCGCGCCGGGCCGCCGCGAGGTCCATCGACACGATTTTGCCTTTGGCGATGGCGGATCCGACGACGTAGCCATAGGCCTGACCGGGCGCGACATCGTGCTGCTCATAGGCGTAGCGTGCCGTGCCCGTGACCTTGAGCGGGCCGTCGATGCGGTCCAGCGGCTGGCCGATGACCCTGAGCCGGTCGATCGGATTGGTGGTGGCGGGTGTGTCGAATTTCATGGCGTCAGGCCCTCGCTTCGGCAAGCACGGCGGCGAGCGTGCGCTCGACCAGCGGCAGCTTGAACGCGTTGTCTTCGGTGGTCCTGGCAGTCGCCAGCAGGCGATCCGTGACGGCTTTCGCGCCTTGAGGCAGCTGGGCCTCGGCGGCCTCGATGCGCCAGGGCTTATGGGCGACGCCGCCGACGGTGACTCGGCCGCTGCCGTCGGGCTGGATGATTGCGCCGACAGAGATCAGCGCAAACGCATAGGATGGCCGGTCGCGCACCTTCCTGTAGATTTGCTTGCCGCCGACAGGCTTGGGCAGCGTCACGGCGGTGATCAGTTCGCCGGCCGTCAGCGTCGTCTCCAGATGAGGCGTATCGCCGGGAGCACGATAGAACTCCGCGATCGGGAGGCTTCGCGTCGCACCATCGGGCTTGATCGTCTCGATCTTTGCATCCAGCGCCCGCATGGCAACGGCCATGTCACTGGGATGGGTGGCGATGCAGGCATCGCTCACGCCGACGATCGCGAGCTGCCGGCTATAGCCGCCGATCGCTGCGCAACCGCTGCCGGGCTCGCGCTTGTTGCAGGGCTGGTTGGTGTCGTAGAAATAAGGGCAGCGGGTGCGCTGCAGCAGGTTGCCGGCGGTCGTCGCCTTGTTGCGAAGCTGGCCGGAGGCGCCGGCCAGCAATGCGCGCGACAAAAGCCCGTAGTCGCGCCGGACACGGGCGTCGGCGGCCAGATCCGTGTTGCGCACCAAGGCGCCGATGCGCAGGCCGCCGTCAGGCGTCGGCTCGATGGTGTCGAGCGCCAGACCGTTGACGTCGATGAGGTGGCGCGGCACCTCGATTTCGAGCTTCATCAGGTCGAGAAGATTGGTGCCGCCGGCGATGAAGCGGGCCCCCGGGTTGCGCGCGGCGCCGGATGCGGCCTCGGTCGGGGTGGTGGCGCGTTCGTAGGTGAAGGATTTCATGCCTTCCTCCCTGAAACTTCGGTGATGGCATCGACGATGTTGGGATAGGCGCCGCAGCGGCAGATGTTGCCGCTCATGCGCTCGCGAATCTCCGCTTGGGTGCCTTCGGGCGCGGCGTTGAGATCAACGCTGACATGGCTGGGAATGCCGGCCTTGATCTCTTCGAGGGCGCCGACCGCCGAGCAGATCTGGCCGGGCGTGCAGTAGCCGCACTGATAGCCATCATGCTTGACGAAGGCCGCCTGCATCGGGTGCAGGTTTTCAGGTGTGCCAAGCCCTTCGATGGTGGTCACCGTGTCGCCCTCATGCATGACCGCCAGCGACAGGCATGAATTGATGCGGCGGCCATCGACCAAGACCGTGCAGGCGCCGCACTGGCCGTGATCGCAGCCCTTCTTGGTGCCGGTCAGATGCAGATGTTCGCGCAGCGCGTCGAGCAGCGTGGTGCGGGCGTCGAGGCTGAGCTCGCGCCGCGTGCCGTTCACCTCGAACGAGACATGCGAGATCACGGGGGCGAGATCGTTGGAGGCTTGCGCGGCCAGTTGCGACGAGGACGAGGTCGTCGCAACTGCTGCCGCCGTGGCGATGAGAACGTCGCGGCGTGTCGCCGCCAGATCACTGGGAAAGTGCATGGTCTCTCCGGAATTGACGGCGCTCGCTGCGATGTCGCGATGCTGACGGTGCTCGAGAGAGGTCCGTCATTGCGATGCCGCGCTGCGCGGATACATGCCTTCCTAACTGTCTGGAGTTTGGAAGCGTTCCAGAAGCAGGAGGATTGTTTTGTTCGGGAGATATTGAAAGTCGGTATCCGGATGGTCGTCGCGACCCGTTAGCCCCGTCGTCGTGGGGTCCGTCAGCAATCGATTTGGCGCAGGGGAGAGCCCGCGCCAAATCGGTTTACATATAAACCTTCTGGAGGATAGAGTTCTGTGGCGCTTGCGTCCACCGGCGCTGTTACGCAGTGTGGTGGCATGAAAATGCACTGGCTGCCCGCGTTCGACGGGTCAAAGCCGGGCGACGGGGAGAATGACGATGAATGCAACCAGCGCTACGCAGGCGAAATCAGATCCGCGGCCTTGGCTGGCCCATTATCCCGCAGCCGTGCCCCCGGAGATCGGCGACCCCGGCACGCTCGCTGACCTGATCACCGGCGCCTTTACAACCTACGCGACCCGGCCGGCCTTCGAGAGCTTCGGCAAGTCCATCAGCTTCGCCGAGACGGGCGCCGCCGCGCGGGCCTTCGCCGGCTGGCTGCAGTCTCGAGGTTGCCGCAAGGGCGATCGTATCGCTTTGATGATGCCTAACATCCTCGCCTATCCATCGACGATCTTCGGGGCGCTGCTTGGCGGATTCACCGTCGTCAATGTCAACCCGCTCTATACGGCGCGCGAACTCACGCATCAGCTCAACGATTCCGGCGCCCGCGTGCTGGTCGTGATTGAGAACTTCGCCCATGTCGTCGAGGAGGCAAAACCTCATCTCAAGCTCGACACCATCGTCGTCGCGACGGCGGGCGATCTGATGGGGTTCAAGGGGCATATCGTCAATTTCGTCGCGCGCCGGATCAAGAAGGTGGTCAAGCCTTTCAGTCTGCCGGACTCCGTCCCGCTCCGCACGATCCTGGCAGGGTCGGACGAGATGGCGCCGGTCACGGTAACGCCTGACGATGTCGCCTTCCTTCAATACACCGGCGGCACGACCGGCGTCGCCAAGGGCGCGACGCTGACCCACCGCAACGTCGCCTCCAATGTCGAGCAATGCGGGCTCTGGCTCGGCTGGGCGCTGGAGCCGCCGCTGGGACGCAGCGACTATCAGCACGTCATGGTGACGGCGCTGCCGCTCTATCACATCTTCGCGCTGACCTGCTGCTGCATGTTCATGCTGCGGATCGGCGCCAAGGGGCTGCTGATCGCCAATCCGCGCGATATCGCCGGCTTCGTCAAGACGCTGAAGGCGAGCCGCTTCACGCTGATCTCCGGCGTGAACACGCTCTACAACGCGCTGGCGAACCATCCCGAGTTCGCGCAGGTGAATTTCGATGAGTTGCGCTTCGCGGTCTCCGGCGGCATGGCCACGCAAGCCGCCGTCGCCAAGCACTGGAAGCTGGTCACGGGCCGGCCGATCATCGAGGGCTACGGCCTGTCAGAGACCTCCCCGGTCGCCTCGATCAACCGCCCCGATATTTCCGAATTCACCGGCACGGTCGGTTTCCCGCTGTCCTCGACCGAGATCGCCATCCGCGATGCGGAGGGCAACGACGTGCCGATCGGCGAGGCCGGCGAGATCTGCATTCGCGGCCCGCAGGTGATGGCCGGCTACTGGAACCGCCCGGACGAGACCGCCAAGGTGATGGCGCCGGACGGCTTCTTCCGCAGTGGCGACATCGGCATCATGTTGCCGGACGGGCAGGTCCGGATCGTCGATCGCATGAAGGACATGGTGCTGGTTTCGGGCTTCAACGTCTATCCCAACGAGGTCGAGGATGTTCTGGCCATGCATCCCGGCGTGCTGGAATCGGCGGTGATCGGCTTGCCGGACGAGCACTCCGGTGAGGCCGTCACCGCCTTCGTCGTGCGCAAGGACAATGCGCTGACCGCCGACGAACTGCGCGCTTTCTGCAAGGAGAGCCTGACCGGCTACAAGGTGCCCAAGCAGATCTTCTTCCGGGAGAGCCTGCCGAAGACCAATGTCGGCAAGGTGCTGCGGCGGGCGCTGCGCG
>QBLV01000137.1:10484-11117 GCA_003241815.1 Hyphomicrobiales bacterium
GGCGACCAAGGCGTAGCGAGAGGGGTGCGCGCCCGGCCATCGCTTTCGCAGCGGTGCTGGTCTAAGCTCACGGGGATGAGATCGCGCTCCGGCCCCTCCGATGCGCGGCTCTATCTGCGCAACGGAGAGCGGCTGTTTGCCTCGCCCCCTGCTCGAACTGCCACTCCTGCGCCGTCTCAAGCCGAGGCTCCACGTCCATGACGACGACGCGCTGAACGCCGAGCCGACGCTCGACCGGCTCGTCGATCCGATCACGCCGGTCGAAACCTTCTTCATTCGCAACAATGGCGGCGTGCCGCAGATCGATACGAGCCGCGATTGGACGCTCACGATCGACGGCGAGGTCGAGCGGCCTGGCGTGTGGACGGTCGCAAGGCTGCGCGAGCGCTTCGAGACAGTGACCATCACCGCCGTACTGGAATGCGCCGGTAATGGCCGATCGCAATTCTCGCCGGCTACGGACGGCCTGCCCTGGCGGCTGGGCGCCGTCGGCTGCGCGCGCTGGACCGGCGTAAGGCTGCGAGATGTTCTGGCGCATGCCGGCGTGCGGACGTCGGCCGTCTACACCGGCCATTACGCGCCCGACCGGCTGCTCGCCGATCCGTCCCGGCCGGCGCTGTCGCGCGGGCTGCC
>QBLV01000138.1:0-7025 GCA_003241815.1 Hyphomicrobiales bacterium
GCAGCCTCGCCGCGGCGGAGCAAAACCAGGCCACCGCCGAACACGTCGATCCCGAGACCGGCGAGATCACCCCAGGCTGATCCGAAACGATCGCGACGATATGCAAAGGGCCCCGATCGGGGCCCTTTGCATATCGTCCCCCCATGCCGCCACTGGCCTGCTTTTACTCCGCCACCCTGGCCTGGAATCCGACCGCCGTTGACAGGACGAGCCGCAGCCCGAGGGCGCCCGGGCGCGTGATTGGCAGCCCTGGCGCATGGACCGCAAGCTTTCGCTGATCCGGCGACCGCTTGTTCAACTCGACGACCTGGCCGATCCGGCAGTCCAGGTGACGCCGGGCCTGCTGGCGCGAGCCGTGCGCCGCATCTTCGACGCGGGCGATGGGCGGCTTCCAGCTGAAACGTTCGACAGTCGAGCGATGCACAAATGGATTGGCACCGTGGTCAACGAGCGCGGGCACGCGTTCAATCACGACGTTGCTGCAGCGCTCCGCGACAGCGGCTTCGAGACGCGGCCCGACGTTCAACTCGGTGAGCTAGGTGGCGGCAAGGAACTTGGCGACGTGGACGTGCTGGCTTGGCGGCGCGAGACGGGCGAGGTCTGGTTGATCGAGTGTAAGCGCCTCCAGTTTGATCGGACGGTGGCTGAGATCGGCGAGCGGCTTGGGGACTATACCAAAGGCGGCGAACGCCGTGGTAAGCGTACTCCGATCCAGAAACATCTGGATCGCTTGGCGTACGTGCGCGCAGCGCCCGCTGGCCTAAGCCGCGTCATAGGGATTCCGGCAGACGAAATGAGGATTCGTGCTGCGCTCGTGACTGATTCTCTGGTGCCCATGCAATTTACCGAGCGAATGACCCAACTTTTGGATCGGGTGGTTGATTATCGCGGTCTCGTCACGGTCTTCTCCTCCTCAGCCATGGAATAAGTATATTCGGTGCCCTGCGGGACCGAGCGCTGCCGCCGCGGCCGGTTCGTGAGATTTGGTGATCGACAGCTGCCGGCTGCTCTCTCCGCCGGTTTACCGATATCCAGTCAACGTATAGCCGGGATTGAGCGCAGCAAAGGCGTCGCCCGCCGCGACGATAGTGCGATGTTCAACCCCGAGCAGATCCAGGTCGATCAGGCGATGAACCCGCCCGCCGTGGAGGAGGCGCAGGATTTCCGACAGCGCAAACGTGGCCGCCACTGCGCCCACGAATGGCGCGCCCACCGCCTTTCCAGCCAGCAGCGTCATCCCGCACCGGTCGAGCACACCGTCCGCCAGCAGCTTGGCGTAGGCCGGACGGTCCTCTACCTTCTCGCCCGCCTCTGTAGCCTTCCACATGTCGGCGGCTGGTCTCGGCCCGGGAAGAGTGTGGAGTCGCAGGGTGCGAAAATCGCGATGCCCCCGGCCAAGCCCGGCCTCGACGATCATGTCGAAACCGACCTGATCGAGGGCCCGGCGGCCCGCCGCGTTGTCGAGGCCGCAGAGCGCGACCACCGGCTCGTCCGGGCGACGTCTAAAATCGGCGTCGAACAACCGTTCCTGGATCGATGCTTGAAAACCGCGGCGTTCAGCCCACGCCGCCATCGCGCGGGTCTTCTGAACGCCGACCATGGCCGCGTCGGTCAGGATCGAGGTGCTCTCGGTCGAGACCGTGATCGCATCGACATCCTGCAGCACGAGCTTGACGTCGCCCGGCGCGCCATAGGGCAGCAGGCCGAGCGCCCAGAGATAGGCTTGGCCCAGATGCCCAAGGCCGATCAGCCAGAGCTTCGACGGGAGATAGGTCAACGCAGGCTCGGAGGGGTCGCCCGCAAGCCAGTCGACGTCATGGCCTGGCCGCCATAGCGACAACCCGACCGCACGGTGTCCCGCCGCCTTGGCGCCGTTAACGTGCAGAAAGGCTTCGTTGATCGCCAGCGCCGCCGCTAGCATTCCGGCCAAGGGGTTCGCTGGTCCTGGCTCCGGCGCGAGATTGGCATGGGCCGGAACGAGGCCGCCGCGCCAACCCGCCGCCGCGGTCCGGATGGCGAGGCCGTCCCGCCGATCTTGCCGCCGCCCGATGACCACCGTCGGGGCGCCTGCATCGTTGCCCCCGACCTTGCCACCCAGCGCCTTGACTGCCTCGGCGAGCGCGGACCCCAGCGGCATGGGCGTGCTACCCCACGTATCAAGGGCGCCGGTGACGGCGACGCCGCCGAGGAAGACGCGCCGCCCGAGGGCCACGGCCGTCAGCAGCGTCGCCTGCTCAACTGGATCGGACGGGTCATCAGGACTGAAGTCGATTGCCAGACGGAAGCCTTGGAAGAGAGCCTGCGCCTCAGTGACGGTGGCGGCGGCGCCGCTGTCGATCGCCAGTTTTACCAGGCGGTGCAGCGAATCCGGGGAGATGATGGCGGTCATCGCGTATCCTCACAACCCGATGTGGAAAAAGGCGGCGCGGTCGTCGCGCGGCACGGTCGCCCACCGCTTGCCGCCGAGGTATCGGTAGATTCCTATCGAAGCGCGTGGCTGCGGCGAGGCGGCGAAGTTCGGAAGGATCAGGGCCAGATGACCCGACCGCGAGATCATCGGATGATCGCGGTCGGAATCGCTCTGGCCGGCGCCGCCCGGGTGGACATGGATGTCGGCAACCACGCTGAGCGCGCGTTCCTTGCACATCGACCAGAGCGCGCCGAAATGACGCCCGTCGAACCGCACAATTCCGCTGTCGAGGCAGTGCGGATCGAGATCGTCATAGAGGACGAAGTCGACGATCCGGCGCCGGCCATCTTCCTGGCGCCCAAGCAAGAAGGCCCCGCTCTCGCGGCTTGCACCATTGCCCCGCCGGCGTAACGCACGGCGGAGGCGCCACCACGTCCACCAGGAGCAAGAAAGTTCATGCTGCGGCGCGAAGCGGCGGCGCATAATCGCGGCTATGGAGAAGTTCATGGACAAGCTCCAAATATTGGACGATGCCTTCAGCCGGGCGCCAGATTTTGGACGGCATCTCGTGCCGCCAGTTCTCGTGACCGTCGAAGCTTTCACGGTCGCAGGGCAGATAAAGTGCGGTGCCGTTCTTCCAATCTGTGCGGAAGACCGCGGAGACACGACCACCCTGACCGCGCGGCCAGAGGTCGAACGGCAGCATGGTATCGGCGGCCACATCCCACGGACCGCCGGTCGGCAGCGCCTGGGGAAAGCCGCTGCAGTTCAAACGCAGCCCGATCTCGCTGCCATCCTTGGCAGTGACGCCGATAAGCGCGTAGGGCCAGCGGATGTCGACGAGACGCCACCGCCCTTCGGCCTGCCCCAGACGGAACGTGGCGCGGGCCACGTCCGCCTCGAAGGCGCGCTGATCCGGCCCGATCACCGCAGATTCTCGCAGGCGCCGTTGACGCGCTCATCGGCGACCAGGTCGAAGGCGAGCCCGCAGGTCTTGCGGTTCGCCAGCACGCCGATGTGAGTGCCGGGCGCCGGCCGCTCGTGGGTGCCGGCGATCTGGAGGACATGCTCGCCGGCCTCCTCGTCGGTCATCCCGAACTTGCGCTCGGCCGCCCACCGCTTGACGCGCGCTATAGTCGCCCCGGGCGCGAACTTCCGGTCGATCGTCTCGCCGTTGTAGGTGACCGCTGCCGTGATGTGGCGACAGCGGTGCAGGTGCAGCTTCAGGCCCTTGCCGCCGGCGCGGTCCTTCACCGTCTGGGCGTCGTCGAGCGGATCGTCCTCGTCCTCGGCGAACAGCAGCGCGTCGGCCGCGCCACCGTGCTTGTCGATGAGACGAGCCTTGAGGTCGGCGAAGGTGGTGTCCGGCTCGATTTCGAGGTGCTCGATCTCGCCAAGGCCTTCGCCCTGGTAGAACAGGTCGATGGCCTCGATGGGTTCGCGACCGCCCAAGGCAAGGTCGGGGGGGTCTTTGTAATCAGTCTTGGTCATAGCTAGCTCCTTGTCGCTCCCAAAACGGGAGCGATTACGTCATGCCACGCCCACGCGAGATTCGCAAGAATGTTTGCTCCCAAAACGGGATCGAGTATGGTCGAATCACCGACGGCCGCTATATCTCGAACCGATGAAGCTCATGGGTGCGCCAAACCTTTTCGCGGCGGCGGCTGGCATCTCGCCTGCCGCCGTTAGCGCTTGCGCGGCATTGCGAGCTGAGCTCGAGGCCGGATGCTGGACGTGCGCCGACGAGGTCCGCGTGTCGTTTCCCAGAGCCAGCTGGTCGAAAAACCGTATCATCATCACGCTCGAAGGTGCGCTCGACGCCATCGTTGCGTTCAATTTCGAAAGGGGTATTGCCGTGATCGACATCTCCCAAACCGCGACAAAGCTGACGTCTCTCTCCATAGCGGAGCGGCGGAGGTCCGCATGAAGATCTCCCCAATCCACAGCGACAAGGCTTACAAAGCCGCGCTAGCAAGAGCGGCAGATCTCGTCCTCAAGTCGGACAAAGCCTCGCTCGACGAACTTGAGGTCCTTCAGGCGGTTGTCGAGCGATGGGAGCGTAGTCAGCATGACCTTCCCTTGCCGACCCCTGTTGAAGCGATCAGGTTTCGGATGGCTCAGACAGATCTCACACCACGAGACTTGGAGCCTTACATTGGATCGCGGGCACGCGTGTCCGAAGTACTTTCGGGCCGGCGAGATCTATCGATCGACATGATCCGGGCGCTTGCCCATCACCTAGGTATTCCGGCTGCTTCCCTGATCGCCAGCCCCACGCGCGCCGAATCGCCGAAGGCGAGCAAGCCGTCGAAGGCTGCGCTAGACAAGTTGAAGACCTTTGGTGTTTTCAAGGCACGCGAGACCTATGAGCAGTTCATCGATCGCGTATTCCCGCCAGTTGCGGCTCCGGCGTTCCTACGAAAGACAAGAACCGAACGCACGAACGCCAAAACGGACTTGGCGGCCTTGCAGGCTTGGTGCGCAGCCGTCGTGGTCAAGGCAGACGCGGTAGCGCTACCCAAGCGCCGGGAGGTGCAGTCAGAATGGGGGCACGAGCTCGCTCGATTGAGCCAGCATGCCAACGGCTTGTCGATGGTGGAGCCGGCGCTGAAAAGCTACGGAATAGTCTTTATCACTATGGAGCATCTTCCCGGGACCTATGTCGACGGTGCCGCGCTATGTCGGACCGACGGCAACCCGGTTATCGCTATGACCCTACGACATGATCGCCTAGACAATTTCTGGTTCACATTGCTGCACGAGTTCTGCCATGTCGCGCGCCATCTGAACCAGAACAGACGCATCATTCTCGACGATCTCGACATCAAGGGCGCCGACGCCATCGAGGACGAAGCCGACCGGTTCGCGCAGGACGCACTGATTCCGCCTAATATCTGGAAGAAGCACCTCACAGAAGGCATGGATACCGAAGGCGTCCTTGCTCTTGCGCAGGCTGCCGAGGTCAATCCGGCGGTCGTGGCAGGGCGTTGGCAGAGGGAGCACCAAGACTATAGGCGCTTTTCCAAGCTGCTCGGGCGAGGCGAAGTCAGGGCAACGTTATTCCCCTGACGCCATAGGGGTCCGCGCCCTCCCTCTCAGCCGAAGCGGCGCTTCGGCATTTATTGGATGTAGTTTTATTAAGATAGCCGCTCGTTCGAATCGTATCTCGCTCAACCTGAGGCGGACAAACTCGTCATTGAGGACGATGGCCTTATTTGCATCCAGTCGAGCGAATGTCCGGAAATGAGAGGCGCCTCGACGCCCGTTTGTGGCGCTTCTTGAAAAGGCGTTTCAAAAAACGGTATAGCGGCTCGGGCCTGCCCCCTGAGTGAATAGATTGGTAACCTCCACCTGTCGCGTGCTGCTGGAATTGGCCGTCGGTGCGACCGTTGAAACTGTTAAGCTGATCCAGGCCCACAGCAACGATGCCGACAAGCGTGAGCATCATCACCGTGATCCCAACCGACGAGACTTCGAGCATGGCTCGGACCACTACGACCACATAATTCTGACGACCAAGCCGACCGCTAAATTGGGCCGGGGTCGAGCCAGATCGCCGGATCAGGCGCGGGAAACACGCGTCGCGCCCAGAAGACGCCATAGATTTGAGCCGCCGGGAAACGGCGTTGCAGGACCAGCTGCGCTGCCTTGAAGTGTGTCCCGGCTGTCAGGACATCGTCGATCAACGCAATCGCATTCGGCGCCGGCGTGGCGACCGCCTCGTCGATCTCATACAGGGCAGCCAGCTCCTCGACGCTAAGCCGCGCGCCTTCGCGAAAGGAATGCGTCGAGACGGTTTGCCGCAGCAGGTCGCGCACGTCAGCCTGCACGCCAGCATGGACCGCGATCTCCTTGCAAACCTGGAGCATCCTGTCGTCGTAGTCGAGATCGTCGCGCATCTTGGACGGCGGAATAGGGACGAGCGTGCCTGTCGCGAGCCATTGCTTGTCTACCGCGTTGGCAATCTCGAATGCGCACTGGGCGATGGCGCCCGGCTTGTAGCCGTAACCGCCTTGGCCGCGCTTCTTCTTGAGGTTTTCCACCAGTTGATTTGTCTCGCCACCGCGCCAGCCCTGGCCTGAGGTGAACTCCCTCAGAAATGCGCAAAGGTCATTCGGGCGCAGATGCGAATGGTTGCCTCGATTCGAGTCGTCGATCAGTTGCAGACGCCGCTCAGCCATCGAGGCGGGCCAGCATCTCGTTCATGCTGCGGACCCGAATGGCGCCTTGCTGCTCAAAGCGAGCCGGCCATGTCAGGTCACCCCGTCGAAAGGCGGAGTCGAGAATGAAGAGCTTGCGGCCCTGATGAAGCGCCGCGCGCGCCTGAATCAGCGTGCCGGACGTTTCGCCGGCCTCGACAATGATGGTGGCTTCCGTCAGAGCGCTCATGGTGACATTGCGCTCGGGGAAGAAGAGACGGTTCAGCGTCGGATTCTGCTTGGCATAGCGCAGGACTGGCACTTGCGTAATAAGAAGGAAGTCGCGGGCGATGTCCTCCTGAAGCTGCCGGTTTTCCTTTGGATAAACCGAGTCGAGCGGGGTACCGACGACGGCGATTGTCCGGCCGCCTGCTTCGATGGCGGCGGTATGGGCGGCAGTGTCGATGCCCTTCGCC
>QBLV01000138.1:7035-11019 GCA_003241815.1 Hyphomicrobiales bacterium
CAAGCCCGAGACGACGGAGAAGTTCTTCTTGACGAGCGCGACCGCAATCTGCTGGGCAAACTCGGCGCCCTCGGCCGTCGGTTTGCGGCTGCCGACGACGGCGACGCAGCGCGTCTCGGTTAGTTCCCAGGCACCGCGATAGTACAGCAGCTCGACGGGGTGGCGCGCGTCGCGCAGTTTCTTTGGATACTCGCCAGCGTGATTGATCCGAACGCCGTATTGCCTAATGCCGGCCGCGGCAAATCGGGCATGCACCTCGTTGAGGCATTCTGCGGCTTTGCTATCGGTAACGAAGTCGGAAGGGAGCGCAGTCGGGTCCGCAGCGAAGCGGTCGGCGATCGTCTTGAACGAAGCCTTTTGCTCCAGCCACAGCGCTTCGTACGCGCCGATTTCCCGCCCAGGCGAGATCGGAGCGGCGATTGGCCCTCCCGAAAATCGTGCGTGAAAATTCATGACTATGACCCTGACACGGATTTGAGCCCTAGGCGAGACGCTGCGCTTCGTACACATCGCACTGGCTGAAAACCCGCCTTTGAGCGTCTGGATTCGGTCGGCTACCCAACGTCAGGAAGTGGCGCGTCGCCGACCGTTGCCGCGAGACTCAAGGTAAGCAAAGCGATCCGATCGGCCAGCCATTGGGTCGTACGCGGCTGAGTACCAGAGACCGTCGCGGGTTGTACCGCGACTCCCGCTCACGACCTATGGCGTGTTGACGACTCGCGACCATCCGCCAGTGTGTGCCACGTCTCAAACCACGCCTTACGCGAGGATGTCATGAAGAAGCTCATCAACGATCCCCGCCACGTCGTCCGCGAAATGCTGGAGGGGATCGTCGCGCTTCATATTGGCCTCTCGCTCTGGGGGGATCACGATGTGGTTCTGCGCAGCGACACGCCCGAGCCGGCGCTGCGCAAGGTCGCGGTGATCTCGGGCGGTGGCGCCGGCCATGAACCGGCCCATGCCGGCTATGTCGGCAAGGGCATGCTGCATGCGGCGGTGTCCGGCGACGTCTTCACCTCGCCGTCTGTCGATGCGGTTCTGGCCGCGATCCATGCGGTCGCTGGGCCAGCCGGGGCGGTTCTCGTCGTCAAGAACTACACTGGCGACAGGCTGAATTTCGGGCTTGCTGCCGAACTCGCCCGCGCCAGCGGGATTCCCACCGAGATCGTCGTCGTCGCCGACGATGTCGCTTTGCGCCAAACAGTCCCGGAAGAGCGCAGGCGCGGCATCGCCGGCACCGTGCTGATTCACAAGATCGTCGGCGCACTTGCGGAGGCCGGCTCTGACCTGCAGACAATTGCGGAGGCCGGTCGAACCGCCGCAGCAGCGATAGGCACGATCGGCGTCGGACTCGGCGCCTGCACGATCCCCGCGGTCGGGACGCCGGGATTCAGCCTCGGCGAGGATGAGATCGAGGTGGGGCTCGGCATCCACGGCGAGCCCGGCGTCGCGCGCCAGAAAATCATCTCGGCCGATGCCATCACGGACAGGATACTGGACGCGATCATCGCCGATCGCGGGTACGGTGACGGCACGCGCGTCGCCTTGCTTGTGAACAATCTCGGCGGCACGACCACAATGGAGCTGGCAGTCGTGGCGAGGCGTGCGCTTTCCCGGTTGCGTGAGCGTGGTCTGGTCGTGGAACGAGCCTGGGCCGGCACCCTGCTGAGCGCGCTCGAAATGCCGGGCTGCTCGCTCTCGCTGATGAAGGTGGACGATGCTCGCATCGCTCTGCTCGACCAGCAGACGGACGCGCCGGCCTGGGGCGGCACGGGCATCGTGCCGAAGTGCGCAACCATCGTACCGGTCAGCAAGGTGCCTGCAGAAAGCCCGACGATTGCGTCGGCGGACGAGCTTGGTTCAATCGTCAGGCGCGCAGCGCTCGCTGCCGCAGATGCACTCGAAGCCGCAGAGCCGCGGCTCACCGAGCTGGACAGCCTCGCCGGTGATGGCGATCTCGGCATCAGCATGAAGCGGGCGGCCGATGCGATCCGCGCAAGTTGCGCTGGCAGCACGTCGACCGATGCTGCATCGGTCCTGGCCTTGCTGGCCGGAGCGCTCCGGCGAGCCATCGGCGGCAGCTCCGGGCCATTTTACGCCGTTGGTTTGCTGCGCGCCGCCCGTCAACTTGCCGACGACTCCGGGGGCGAACTGAAGAGCTGGACTGCGGCCTTTTCGGCCGGCGTTGCCGCCATTGCGGAACTCGGCGGAGCCAAGCGTGGAGACAGGACCATGCTCGATGCCTTGCTGCCGGCAGCCAACGCGTTGGCTTCCGCGGCTCGGCAAGAGCTCGCGCCGCCACAAGCCTGGGCTCAGGCGGCCGAGGCTGCGAAAACCGGCGCCGAAGCGACGGCCGGTATGACGCCCCGGCTCGGCCGTGCAAGCTATCTCGGCGATCGCGCTGTCGGCGTGCCCGATGGTGGTGCTGTGGCGGTTTCGATCTGGCTTCGTGCGTGCGCCATAGGAACCGCAGCTGAAAGCAAATGAGCGAGCGACAAAGGTCAGCTTCCGGGCAGGAGCCCATTGTCAGGAAGTGGCACAACTGGCCGAGCGCGTCACGTTCCGTTGTTTGAGGGAGTCGGATCTGGCGAAGTCGTGGCGGGCGTGCAGGTGGGCGCCCGCAAGGGGGACGCACGCGAGGCCATCCGCATGCTGCTGCGTGACCTGGCCGTTATGGAGATGGATGGCGACGGCGCGACGTCGCGCGGCTTTCTGCGCGGGAGGTTTTCCGACGGTGCCCGCCGGCCGCCCTGGATCGAGGAACCGTGATGGTGCAGCGATCCAAACGCAGCATGTCGCCGGGCAAGGCCCGCGAGATGCAGGCGGCGACTAAGGCGTATCTCTACACGGTACGGCGTTGGTCGGGCGAAGTGCCAATCGGCCATCAGGTCTATATCGCGCTGGATGTGCTCAACTTCGCGCTGAACCTCGCCCTGAGCAAACTCAATCAGGAAGCGGGCACCAACGTGCCCGACGAGCATATGCGCCTTCACCGCACGGATGTTGATGCCGGAGAATAAGGCGCGGCCTGAACAACGGGCCGACCGTCAGATCTTGCCGCCGTTTTCGACGCAACGGTCGATGGCTTTGCGCGACACCTTCGCGTCCCTGCCCTGCCCGTTGCATTTCTGGATGGCCTCACGGCAGATCCGCCGGGGATCGTCAGCGGATCGCTTTGCAAAGGCTCCGCTGCTCATCAATACCGAAGCCAGCAGGACAGACAGGCCGACCGTGATTGTCTTCATGGCACCATCTCCGCACAATGAAGGACCATCGAAACAGGCCGGCATCGCATGTGCAACCTCTTGTCTGATTGCGGTTGCCAGCGCAAACCGTTCTGCAAGGCGCGTTAAAATCGGCCTTTAGCGGTCGCTCCGAGGTCTTAAGCGGGTCGGAGGCGGTCATTTACGGAGGGAGCGGAGGCCGTAGACAACGACTCCCGCCAAGGCAGCAAGGGTGACTAGCGCAAATGGGACGGGGCTCTGCGGTGCCGAGCCAACGAGAGGCGCGGGGCACGCATCGAAGCGTGGTACCACCGAGATCGTATCTCCTGGCTTAAAATCGGAAAGACTGTTGCCAAGCCTTACTTCTGTCTCACACGCGATTGTTCCGCTAGCCGTCACCAGAGTAAAGGCAACCGTACCCAATGCGGTGGACTTTGTCGTTCGAACAGAGATTATTTTGGCGTTCGTGGATGTCGCAGATCGAAGCGTCCTCTGATCATCGAATGTTCTATGCGCGATGGTGCCAAATGCTAGCGCTGTTGCAGCAGATAGAGCACAAGCGATTAGCGAAATGACTTTCCGACGAGACATAGTCGTCAACTGGACATACCAGTCTTAACAGGGCGCTGAAAAAGGCGCTTCCCACGGGGAGCTTGGCGTGATTCCGTTGTCTTGAGAGATGGCGGAGTGGTTCGATGCGTGGTTCGGCCGAGAAGTCGGGGGCATTGTTCAGCTATGTGGATCTGGAGAGCCGGATCCC
>QBLV01000139.1:0-7725 GCA_003241815.1 Hyphomicrobiales bacterium
CATAGGAGCTGACCATGGTGTTCCCGGTGTTTCCGGCCTTTGTACAATGAAGGCAGATTGGAGTAAACGGTCCTTTGCAGGCGTGTTTTATGTGCTGCGTCAGAAGGCCGTAGAGGCCGGTGAAGGGCTCGGGATGAGCCAAGGTATCAAAAGCACCCAGAAGGCCCCCTGTGGGCGTTTATGCGGAAAATGGCCGAGTTCAGGGCCTTGAGAGCCGACTAGATGTCGTCTCGAGCGGTTGACGGCTCAATTTGTCGCCGGCGCGTCACCCAGGCAGCTTCTAGGCACGGCCAGTCTTACGATCGAGGACGCGCGGTCCGCTCAATTGGGACGAGGATTCCGCCGATCAAAGGTGGGCAGGAGCAAAAATCGACGGGTTTCCGGGCTATTCCAGCCATCTCGGCTGTCGGCTGACCGTTTTTCGTGCTGCACACCTTTAGCCCTTTTCAACGGCTTAGACGATTCAGTTTTATGAGACTGATTCACTTTTAGTGAGACTACGCTACAATGGGATTCGGACCTAGTGGGGTCACATTGGCGATCTTCGCACCATGGAAATCGACCGCAACGAGCTGAGCGAGGAGGAATGGGCGGGCGCGCTTGCGCGTGCGGAGGTCCTTCGGCGTTTGCCGAAACGTCCGTCCCCGGGTGAAGTTGCCGATGCGACAGCCGAGTTGGGGGTCAGCCGTTCTACGCTGTTCCGTTGGCTGAAGCTGTTCCGGGCCGACGAGCGCGCTGCAGTGTTGATCGGCCGCAAGCCAGGACGGCAGCGACGAGGAGTTGACGCATTCGAGCCTGAGCTGAAGACGCTGGTCGATGAAGCGATCAGCACCTTCTATGCGACGCCGGAGCGACCAACTCTCACCCGGCTGTGGAAGCGCATCGCCGCCGATTGCAGGCATAACGGCCTGGTGCCGCCCTCGATCAGGCGCCTGAAAGGCTACATTGCGACGTTCGATACAGAGGCCATGAAGCGCCGCCGCGAGGGAAGGGCGCGGGCCGACGCGCAATTCCTGGCGCTGCCGGGCGAACTTTCCACCCAGCATCCGCTGCAGATTGTCCAGATCGACCATACCAAGGTTGATGTGACGGTGGTCGATCCGATCGAACGGCAGCCACTCGGCCGGCCGATCCTTACGATCGCCATTGATGTGTGCACCCGCATGGTGCTGGGTTTTTACCTGTCCCTGGAAGCGCCTTCGGTAACATCGGTGGCGCTCTGCCTGACGCATGCTATCATCGACAAGGCCGCCTGGCTGCAGGATCGCGGGATCTTTCTGGACTGGCCGGCAAGTGGCCTGCCGGACTGCATTCACGTCGATAATGGCGCCGAGTTCCACGCCCGCGCCTTCAAGCGCGGCTGCGACGACCACAACATTTCCGTGGCTTATCGACCGCCGGGAACACCCCGTTTCGGCGGGCATATTGAACGCCTGATCGGCACCATGATGGGCGCGGTACATCTGTTGCCTGGCACGCATTTTTCCAATGTGCAGGAGCGCGGTGACTACGATTCCGAGGGGCGCGCCGTGATGACCATGCGTGAGCTCGAGACCTGGTTGGCGCTCGAAATCATCGCTTACCATGCCGACCTGCATCGCGGCATAGGCCGGCCGCCGAGCGCGGCATGGAACGAGGCCATATCTGCGCGCCCTCCGCGACAGGTGCGTGATCCGCTGGGTTTCCTGATCGACTTCCTACCATTCGAGGCGCGTGTATTGCGGCGAACCGGCATCCATCTGCACAATATTTGCTACTGGTCGGACGGCTTAGCGCCATGGGTCGGCCGGTCCGACGACAAGGTTTTGGTCAAGTATGATCCGCGGGATCTGCACCAGGTCTTCGTCAAGCTGGGCGGGCACTACCTGATGGCACCCACCCGCAATCCCGCACGACCGGCCATTACGCTTTGGGAGCAGAAAGCAGCACTACGCGTGCAACGGGCCCGGGGTCGCCGAGAGATCGATGAGGACACGATCTTTCAGACCATCGCCGCGCAGCGTGCCCTGGTCGATCAGGCAACGCGCGACACCACGCAAACTCGCCGGCTGCGGGCGCGGCGCGCTCATCTGCAGGCCAGGCCTGAACCTTCGGCAAGCGCGCCGGCAGACGAGCCGGTGATCGCCTTGCCGCATTATCCCGTGGAGGTATGGGAATGACGGTCTATCCACATCTCGATCCAGCCGTTCAGGCCTATGCCGATCTACCCCAGCGGGAGCGCATCGAGCACATCCGGGTGGATCGGTGGGTCGATTATCCACGGGCGCGTCAGGCCCTCAATAGGCTCGAAGAACTGCTTGCGTTTCCCAAGCGCGCCCGTATGCCCAATCTGCTGATCTTCGGCGCCTCGGGCATGGGCAAGACGATGATCATCGAGAAATTCGTGCGCGCTAATCCGCCCAGTTTCGACGAGCGCAGCGGGATCAACCATCGGCCGGTCATCGTGGTGCAGATGGTGGCCTCCCCCGATGAGGGACGCTTCTATCATCGCCTGCTTTCAGTGATTGGCGCACCACCACCCACCCGCGCCACGCTTGGGCAACTCGAAACGCAGGCGCTGCGCCTGCTCCAGGAAATAGCGCCGCGCATGCTGGTCATCGATGAGGTGCAGAATCTGATCGCGGGCACCTATCGGGAGCAGCGCCGGATGCTCAATTTGTTGCGCTTCCTCGGCAATGAGCTGCGGATCCCACTGATCTGCCTGGGCTCGCATGAGGCGCGCGATGCGATCCGGGGCGATGCCCATCTCAACAGCCGCTTCGAACCCTATGGCCTGCCGCCCTGGCGGCATGATGCCGATTTCCATGGTCTGATCGGCGGTCTGCTGCATTCCTTGCCGTTGCGCCTGCCATCGGAGCTGACAGACAGTGCCCTCAAACGTCTTGTCGAGGTCAATGGCGGCATCACAGCATCGACCTTTCGCATGGTAATCGACCTTGCCACGGATGCCATCGTGACAGGAGCCGAACGCATCACGCCCGCGGCAATTCTCGACTATCGCGCCGCGTCGCCGGCAGCCTTCGCTATGGCTTGAGCCGTGGCAGGGCAGGGGAGGGTGCCGCTACCGATTGTGCCGCCGCCCTTTCGCGATGAGCGCCTGAGTTCCTGGCTGGAGCGGATCGCCGACGTCTACCTGGTGTCTCTGGACGAATTGCAAGCCCATGTCGGCTGGTCACGGTTCGCTTTGCAGCTCGAACGAGAGCCGGTACAGGCTGACTTTGAGTGCATCGCAGCCGCGACCAACAATTCGGTCGAGCGCCTGTCTGCCATGACGTTCCAGGACGCCCCGTCGCGCTATCGCCGCCTGCTTCGGTCTGGTTCCAGGGAGAGCTGCCCGTTCTGCTCGCGGGGCCTGCCAAGACCGCAACGGCTGAAAGGCTGGTCGTTTGCTTTTACCTTCTGGTGCGATCGGCACAATCAGCCACTCTTCGGCTCCGAGATGCGGGGCGTCGGTACTCTGGGTGACGAGGCGTCGGCGCGGCGGGGGTCGGAAATCCTGCACCATTGGGCAACGGGTAGGGACAGGAGCGTAGTTCCCGTCCGCTCGGTTCTGTCGCTGCTGCTTTTGCCGCTTCGAAGAGCCAGTCCGCCGGCACCGTGGGAGCTGGCGCGCCTGCCACTCAAGCGGCAGCACGATCCAACTATACGGTCACGGCCGCGACGGCGCCCAGTGCTGATCGTCGTGGTACCGGAATTCACGCATGCCGTGCCAATCTACGATCAACGCCTGCCTTCGAACATCGCCAATTTGTCGGATGCGCCCTGGGCGGAGCGGTATGCGCTCGCCATCGGCGTAGCTCGTGTCCTGAAGAACCCGGTCGACGCGATCGTCCGAATTCTGGAGGCTTCCGATGAGTTTGGCCGGCAGAAGGTGATGACGCTGATCAACCAGTGGCCTCAATCGGTCCACAACGCTGTTGATTATGCAGGTCCCCGCAGCAGAAAGAGAGGGACAGCCGCCAAAAGAGGCGACGTCTCCCGTGTCGGTCGCGAACGGGCTCGCACACTCTGTTAAATGCGCTAAAAAGCCTTAAGTCAGCCGCAGGCCCGTTCAGAGCACCGTAGGCGGCCGTTCGTCACGTTTCGACCCGCAGTTCACCCGTGACCACAAATGCGTCTGTACGGCCTCCTGGCGCGGTCGACAAAATTGGTCCGCAAGGGGATATTTTAGTCCGCCAGCCCGCTACAGCGGGACAAACGCGGCGGCATCGAAATAAGTCGGATATCGTGAGACTGCGCAACAATTCTTCCCTCACCGTGCCAACGAGATGGAAAGATAGTGAAATCAGTAGGTTAGGCCAAAGGTGGCAGCAGGGTTGTTATTCTGTCTCATGAAAACCGCTCCAAAGTCGCTGAAAACGACGGGCCAGTCTCACGAAAACCGGTCAGCTGACAGCGTTCGCGTCGAGTTTCCGGGCTGTCATTCGCGTTCCATCAGCGGACGGCAAGGTCTTGATTGGGCTCGAATCATCATCGGAGTTCATGGCCGGATTCTAGCCGAATCAGCGGATTTTTTGTAGTCTTTACGCGGACGAGCTTCGCCGCGAGGCTGCTATGGTTCACGGAGTCGATAGGGACACGGTCGATGACACTGCCTGGAACGAGGCGGTGGCACGAGAGGCTGTGATCCGGCGGCTGTTGGCGCTCGATAGCCCAAGCCGGTCTGATTTCTTCCGGGCGTGCCATCAACTGGGCCTCAAGCGAACTCGGCTTTACGCCCTGATCAGGGCCTATAGAGAGCATCCAGTCACCAGTTCGCTGCTGCCGCGCGCAGCCGGCACCCGACAGGGTAGCCGCCGCTTACCGGGCGAGACCGAAACGGTGATCGCCGAAGCATTGCGGGACTTCTACAAGACGCGCCAGAAGCCGAGCATCAATCGGCTGCACCAGGAAATCCGCAGGCTCTGCCGGTTGCGGGGTGTGCGGCCACCGTCATGGCATGCGGTCAAGGCGCGGATCGCGGCCGTGGACCCCGCCGAACTGACCAGGGCACGGGAAGGCTCGAAGGCAGCACGCGATCGCTACCGGCCAGTTCCGGGAGAGTATGTCGCTGATGGCGCATTCGATATTGTCCAGATCGACCATACGCTGGTCGACGTCATCGTCGTCGATCGCCAGTACAGGCGGCCGCTGCAGAGGCCATGGCTGACACTGGCCATCGACGTCGCAAGCCGCATGGTGGCGGGCTTCTACCTGACGCTTGAGGCGCCGTCGACGGTCTCGGTTGCCCTGGCAATCCAGCACCTCGTGCAACCCAAAGAGGCATGGCTGGCCGGGTTGGAGATCGATGCAGAATGGCCGACGTCGGGGTTTCCAGACGCGATCCATGTCGACAATGCCAAGGAGTTTCGATCGAGTGCCCTGCGGCGTGGCGCCGAGGAATATGGCATCGAACTTATCCACCGGCCGGTGGCCACGCCGCACTATGGCGGTCACATCGAACGGCTGATCGGCACGATGATGGGCGCGGTCCATCTTCTGCCGGGCACGACATTCAGCGACATCGACGAGCGCGGCGCCTACGATTCTGCCACCCATGCGACGATGACAATGGATGAGCTGGAGCGCTGGATGGGGCTCGAGATCGTGCGGTATCATGCCGATCGGCATGGAACGCTGGGGATTCCGCCGATCGCAGCATGGTATGAAGCCGCGGCCCGCCGCGTCAGGCCCCTACGCTATCCCCATGATCTGGCTGGTTTCATGATCGATTTTCTGCCCAGTGTCGACCGGCTGGTGCGGCGCGATGGCATTCATCTGTTCGGGCTCCGCTACTGGGATGACGTGCTGAGCATCTGGGCCGGCCGGCTCGATCGGCCATTGCGCGTTTCCTATGATCCGCGTGATCTATCGAGGATTTTCGTGCGCGCTCCGGACGGGACGCGTTGGCCCATTCGCTTTGCCGATCTTCGGCGTCCGCCGATCACGCTTGGCGAGCATCGTCGTGCCAAAACCGTGCTCCGGGAACGCGGTCTGGCGTTGGTCGACGAGCGGTTGATCTTCGAGACCATTGAAGCCCAACGCGCACTGGTCGATGATGCCACCAGCCGCAGCAAGGCGGCGCGCCAACTGGCCGAGCGGCGCGACCGGTCGCTCGGCGCTGCGGCATCCAATCAATCGTCGGCGTCGGTCGAGCCTCCAGAAGTCGCGGATGATCCACCGGTCGATTGGAGCAAGGTCCCCGTCTTTCCGGTCGAGGAATGGTCGTGAGAGGGGAGGGGGCATATGAGCATCTCGACGACGGCTACCGTCGGTATGCCGCGCTGCCCGACGACGAGCGCGTGGCCTGGATCAAGGCCGATCGATGGATCGGTTTCGACGAGGCGCAATCCGCGCTTGTCCGGCTCAATGCCTTGCTTGACTACCCGCCGCGCGACCGCATGCCCGGCCTGTTGGTCTATTGCGACACCGGCAAGGGCAAGACCAAGATCATCCGCAAGTTCGAGCGCACGCACCCCCCTACATTCTGCCAGTCGACGGGTATCACCAACAGGCCGGTTGTGGTGGCGCAGGTGCCTTCGGAACCAATCGAGCGCGATCTTTACCGGGAATTGCTGGCCAGCCTGCAGGCGCCGGCGCTCATTGGCGGCACGCTGGCCCGCGAAAAGGATATCTGCCGCTCGTTGCTGCGCACGGTCGGGGCTCGGATCATCGTGCTCGACGAGGTCAATGGCATGCTGGCGGGGACCTACCGGCAGCAGCGAGTTTTTCTCAATGCGCTGCGGTTTCTCGCGAATGACCTGAGGGTGCCACTGGTCTGCGCCGGCACCGATCTGGCGCGGCAGGCTCTGCTCACCGATGCGCAGCTGGCCGAACGCTTCGAGGCGTTTCACCTCAAACCCTGGAAGAACGACCACGCTTTTGCGCGGCTCTTGAAGAGCCTGGCGGGCATTCTGCCGCTGCGCGCACCGTCCGATCTTGAAAGCGTCGCAGTTCGCGATCGGATCCACATGCTCACCAGCGGTGTCACTGCCCGGATTTTCCGGCTGATCGAGACGGCGGCCGAGGAGGCGATCCGGTCGGGACAGGAGCGGCTCGACGTCACCAGCTTTGGTGACGGTCTCGTGCTGCCACTGGTATCGATGACGCAATCGGCACGCCGGCAGGTGCAGCAGGCGGCGGCCGAATGACAGGGTCGTTTCGTCTGCCCGTCGCGCCGCGGCCCTATCGCGACGAGTTGTTGTCATCCTGGATGGCACGGGTGGCTTGCCGCTATGGCCTGACGGCGCAGGAGCTCGCGGGCCGTTTCGCCGGCGACAGGGCGGACCTTTCCGCGCCCGCGCCAATCGACGACAGGGCTCCAACGGTGAACCAGGTGCGGGTATGGGCGCAGGCGTGCGGTGTCGATCCGGGGCGATTGCAGCGCCTGGCCTTGAGCCGGCGTTATCCGCGACGCCCGCGGTCATGGTACGCAAGCGGGGGACCGGAATGGGCGCCACCGAGGCCGTCCGCGACTATTCCGGTTTGTCTCGCCTGCTTTGCCGCCGATCTCGCCGCGGGCCGCGATGCCTATTTACGAGCTGGCTGGACGCTGGCCGAGCGCTGTATCTGCCCAGCCCATGGCGCGTTGCTTCAGGATCGCTGTGGGTCTTGCCACTGGCGTCTTTCCGTGGCGTTCCGAATGCTCGACGGTCGCACACGCCCCGCATGCAGCCATTGCGGTCATCTCTTGACCGACAGGGGAGGGGAGGGCCGGCGACCGCAGTATCTTGCTCTTGAGCGGGC
>QBLV01000139.1:7735-10992 GCA_003241815.1 Hyphomicrobiales bacterium
GTGCAGCAGCGCATCACAGCAAACGTCGATGGTGAAAGCCTCGAGCGGGAGACGGTCGAGCAGGCGCTCGCGATCCTCTGGGCACCGCTCGACCATCCGGCCGCCGCGCGGCCCGTGCTGGCGCTTTGGTTCAATCAACAGGGCTGGCGCTGTCCCTACGACGTCCGGCACGCCGTTGGTGCCGCGGCGCCGCTCGGCCAGTTGCCGGTGCGCTGGCGCTTACTGACACTGCTGGCCCTTGATGATGTTTTCGGTGCCGATCCGCGCATCAATGCTGATTTACCAAGACGCGCCGCCGGCATGGTGCGCCGGGCCGCGCCCCGCAGCCGGCACCTTTTCCGCCCCCGGCGCCAAGAGCCAGGCAATTCAGTGTCGCTACGCTCGTCGGCCGAGTATGCGGAGATGGCCCGTCAGATTCTCGCGCATCCCGGCTGGATCGCCGCGGACCGGCTGCCGGCGCGACAGCGGCAACGCGCTCGCGCGCAGCTGATCGATGCGTTACTTGCCCGGAGCGCGACGTTCGTGGCTCCAACGGCGGCGTCATCCGAAATTCTGCCGGAGCCCCGGTGAATCGGAAATCGTGCGACTACGCGACATTGTCAGCCAGTCTCACGATTTCCGATTCAATCGCCCGTGAGAGGCGCGCGCGAGATTTCGTCCGCAGGGCCGATGGCAGCGTTTTCCGGGTTCTGCTCGACGAGACGGGCATTTTGCCGGCCTATACCGCTATTCCATGGGCCAACCCGGTCCGCTCAATAAGCGCAAATTCCGACGCCTGGCGCGCGGATTAGGGGCCTGTCCGCTGCTTAAACGCGAGCGACACGGGCCATTCCTTCAATAGAGAGTAAAAAGAATGATAATTCAATCTTATCAGTCATTATTACATGCCGACAGGTGAGGCGTTTATTTGCGGTATAAATAGCATAAAGCGCCGTTGCATGTTAGCCTGCTGGCATGAAATCGCGCGCTGACTTGCTACTTAAAGATCCGCCGCCGGTGCCCAAAGTTCCGGTCTGGGTGCGCCCGCGTGGTCTGGTTTTGCACGATGCAGATGCGGCCTATTTGGCCGGCGCAGCATTGAATTCTTTGGACAATCTGGTGCGGCAGGATCTTCCTTGGGCCGGTGTCTGGCGCCAGAGGTTGGCACTACGTAACGCTGCGGCAGCAGTGAATTTGACCGGCCGACGCGAGGACGAATCCTCCCTGCGCGATACCCATTATTTGCGCGGCGCCGGCGACGATCCTGGGCCCTCCGGCCACCTACTGATGGCTTGGCGCCGGCTCGCCAGCCGTACGACCGGGTGTGAAGAGGACTCAGTGCGCCCGGTAGCTCAGCAGCATTTTGGTCTGCACTGGGATGAGGCCCTCAACGAGGTCGTCGCCAATGCCGAGGATATGGTGGTGTCGTCGCGACCAGCGCCAGTGCTGGCGGCCGAGATTGCCGCCGCCGTCTATCGGGTTCGACCCGATGCTGAATTATTGGGCTTCTGGCTCGCCGACATGCTGCTCGCCCAGAAGTTCAGGTGGCCCATTCCAGTGCCACTACTGATGGGGCAGGTATCCTCGGCCGTCTTCAAGTCCGGGGAGAACCGTAAGCGTATCCGGCCGGGAGGAGAAGGCTGGGGGAGGGCGGTGTTATTGGCCTATGCGACTGCGGCGGCGGAGGCGTGCGGTCTCGGCGCCAATTTGGCGCAACGAGCCGCAAGACTGACGGAAGTGGTGCCAAAGCTCCGCGCCAAGGGTTCTGGCGACGTCATCAAACTGCTGCTGTCCGATGACGCGGTGCCGGGGTCCTGGTCGAGTTCAAAACTGTCGGCGCGCGGGGCGCGGCGACTGTTCGATCGGCTGGGCGAGTTGGGTGCGGTGCGCGAGCTCAGCGGTCGACCGACGTTTCGGCTGTACGGGTTGTGAGGGCAACATAGATGGCCAGGCGCAAACGGACAGATGCACCGCCGATTTTTGATGCCGAGCTGGTCGACATGCCGGCTGACCTGCGCTGGCGTGAGTGGATGAACCGCATCGAGGCGGTGCTGTTCGCAGCGCCCAAACCGGTTGATCGAGACGCCTTGGCCCGCGTCATAGGTCGCGACGCCAGCATCGACCTGCTGATCGATGACATCCGTGAAGCTCTGCGCGGCAAACCCTATGAGGTGGTTAGTATCGCTGGGGGCTGGGCGTTCCGCACCCGAACGGCCTATGCCGATGCGATTGCTACGTCTGCTGCCGTGCCGGTCCGTGGGGTCGGCCTGTCCCAGAACGAGGCCATGGTGCTGGTGTCGATCGCCTATCATCAGCCGGTGACGCGGGCCGGGGTGTCGGAAATCCTTGGTCGCGAAGTGTCGCGCGACATCTTCGGGGCGCTACGGGATAAGAACATGATCACCGCAGGGCCACGCAGCCCGACGGCGGGGGCGCCGTTCACCTATGTGACGACCAAGGGATTTTTGGAGCATTTCGGGCTCGATACGTTGAGGGACTTGCCCGATTTGGAGGGGCTGCAAGACGCGGGACTGCTGAATGGTGGCGATGGAGCTGAAAATTCGGGGCACCTTCGGCACTCGTCAGCTTATGTTGCCGGCATCGAAACGACTGGCGCCGAAGAAGACTGAAGCTAGGCGCACAGGCTGACCGCTTTGCGCCCCATTTCCGCCGTCCAGGCCGCCTCGGCGACTTCCCATTAGCTGCCACTCCTTTTCTCGTGCGTTGGCTGAAAGGGGGCGGAAAACGGACCCCGGGTTTGGGCATCGGTGGTGATCAATTCGGACACCCTCCGATTGTCTTTTTGTGTCGTTAGTTTACGCCACTCAACATCAGCTTCTCGTCGTGGAACTAGGGCGAAAATTCTGAACAGGGGCCTGAAATAGCGAAGACAAATAGGTGCTGCAACGCTGTCATTGGTTCCGATGCCGTGACCATCACCATGCGAGACCGCCGGTGCCCGCTTGACGCGCGCATGACACGTCAGTTACTGGCCATTTGCCAGCGCCACGGCATCCGGCATGAAGCCGGCACCTTCCGCCATTACCGCTTGGACAGCGCCGAGGCGGTGGCGGTGGATAAATCTTTGTGTGGGTCTCGTATGCTTTTCACTAGACAGCTCCCCCGGCCGGGAGAGAACGAACTCTTCGTCCCTGCTGAAAATTGGAAAATTGCTGGTCGCATAGCTGGAAGCCGATCTTGCGCTGGCAGGCCGCCAAAAGTGACGAATGCCACCTGCCGAAATGGTCCCCCGTGGCGGAGCATGGACCGCTACACTG
>QBLV01000013.1:0-1907 GCA_003241815.1 Hyphomicrobiales bacterium
CCGCGCTACCGCCCGCGCTGCCGCAAATGGGGATCGCGCCACCGACAGCCGCGCATCCTGCCGCAGTCCCCTCGGCAGCGCCGGTGCCGGTGCCGGTGCCGGTCGCCGGGCAGCCCGCCGCCTTGCCGGCACTCCCGCATGACCTCTCCCCTTGGGGCATGTTCATGGCGGCCGACATCGTCGTGAAGGCCGTGATGGTGGGACTGGCCTTCGCCTCGGTGGTGACCTGGACGATCTGGCTCGCGAAGGTTCTGGAACTCGCGGCGGCCAAGGCCGGTGCAGGGCGCGCTTTGCGTCGGCTCCAGTCCGCGGCGACCCTCGCAGATGCGTCCGGTGCCATCACCGGCAAGGGCGGCCGGATGCGCGGCGACGTCGGCGTCCTGCTCGGCGCTGCCCTGACGGAGACGAAGCGCTCGTCGGATCTCGGCGAGGATGGCATCAAGGAACGCGTCGCCATTGCGCTGTCCCGGATCGAGGCGCGGGCAGGGCGCTCGATGGCGCGCGGGACCGGCCTTCTCGCCACGATCGGCTCGACCGCACCCTTCGTCGGGCTGTTCGGCACCGTCTGGGGCATCATGAATTCATTCATCGGCATCAGCCAGGCCAAGACCACCAATCTCGCCGTCGTGGCACCGGGTATCGCCGAGGCTCTGCTCGCCACTGCGATCGGCCTCGTCGCCGCGATCCCGGCCGTGATCATCTACAATGTCTTCGCCCGCGCCATCATCGGCTACCGCGCGACGCTCGCCGATGCCTCGGGCGAGATCCTGCAGCACCTCTCGCGCGATCTCGAACGACAGCGCCGCCAGCCCATCCTCGCGACACCCACGGCGCCGGCCCGCGCGGCGCTGCATGCGGTGCAGCCGGCGGCAGCCCTCCCACGCGTGCATGCGGAGTAGGCCATGGCCGTCTCGCTCAAGGACTCGCAGGATGGCGACCTCGGAGAGGTCAGCGATATCAACGTCACGCCCTTCATCGACGTGATCCTGGTTCTGCTGATCATCTTCATGGTCGCCGCTCCGCTCTCCACGGTCGATGTCGCCGTCGATCTCCCGGTGTCGAACGCGCAGCCGCAGCCGCGCCCGGATGCGCCGATCTTCCTGACCGTGAAGAGCGATCTCTCGCTCACGCTCGGCAATGACGGCGTGGCGCGCGATGCGCTCGGTACCACGCTCGACCGCCAGACCAGTGGCGACCGCGAACAGCGCGTCTTCCTGCGCGCCGACGGAGCCGTCGCCTACCGCGAGCTGATGGAGGTGATGAACCTGCTGAGGCAGGCGGGCTATCTCAAGATCGGCCTTGTGGGCCTCGAGGACACCGGGCAGGGCGCTGCGCAGGCGACGCCAGCACCGGGAACTCCCGCGCCATGAGGACGCTCGCCGACACGGCTGGCCGATCGAGCACCGTCGGCTCCCGATTCTGGCCGGCCGTCCTGCGCTGGTCCCTGGCGATTCTCGTCGTCGCGGGCGGACATGGCGCGGCCGGCTGGATGATCGTGACCTGGCAGCGTGCCGAGGCCGCCATGGGCACGCCTCCCGCCGCCGTGATGATCGAACTGGCTCCGCTGGCCGTCGCTCCCGAGGCGCCGCCACAGGAGGTCGCGCCCGGTCCGCAGATGATCGAGGCCCAGCCCGAGCCACAGCCGGAACCGGTCATTGAGAAGCCGCCGGAGCCGACACCACCTCCGCCCGAACCGCAGCCCGTCGTGGAACCGCCACCGGTCGAGCCGCCGCCGGTTGTCGAACCGGAGCCTGTCGCGCTGCCGGAGCCGGAGATCAAGATTCCGGAACTGCCCGCGCTGCCTGATGCAGCCGCCGTTCTGGCTCCGCCGCCGCCGCCTCCCAAGCCGCGCCCGAAGGTCGTGGAGCGCAAGCCGCCGCCCAAGCGCGTGGTCGAGCGCCGCAAGC
>QBLV01000013.1:1917-12449 GCA_003241815.1 Hyphomicrobiales bacterium
GCCGCAAGCCGATCAATCAGGACAAGCCACAAGCCGAGCGCACGAGCGCCCCCGCAGCGCAGGCCCAGGCGGCTCCGACCGCCGCCGCCCCGTCGCAGGGAGCCTCGTCGGCCCCGTCCGTCTCACCGGCGAGCTGGCGCGGCACGCTGCTCGCGCATCTTAATCGCTACAAGCGCTTCCCAGGCGGAGCGAGCCCGGGAACCGTCCAGGTCTCCTTCAGCATCGATCGCTCGGGACGGGTCATCTCGGCCCGCCTCGCCAATAGCTCCGGCGATGCGGCGCTGGATGAGGAGGCTGTGGCGATGATCCGCCGCGCCAGCCCCGTTCCGGCTCCGCCGCAAGGGCTGGGCGGCGGGACCATCGCGCTCGCCGTTCCCGTGAAGTTTTCGCGCTGAGGCGTGATCGGCGGGCCAGCGGCCGCGCCCGCATGTCGGACCGGATGCGACGCATCCGCATATCCGCTCATCCCGTGGCCACCTGCTCCAAAGAAAAAAGGGCCGCGCGTGAGCGCAGCCCAAGTCTAGGGAGGAAACGCCCAAGGAGGGCGACGCAGCATCGCTGCTGCGGTGCAGAACACATAGGTGCCGACCGTCCTCCTCACAAGCGCAAAAGGGCAGCATCATTGTCCTATTTTTTGAGCAAGCCCGGCACAGCGCAGCGGGAGCGGCGCCATCCGCGCACTTCCATCGATGGCCAACCCTCAAAACCGCCTCGCATCGACGCAGCGGGTGCTATTTTTTCGGCGTTGACAGGCAGTTTGGGTCTATTCAAATTCATAGGCATACAAACGAATTTGCCGGCTGACGCAAAATCGACGGCATGCAACTGTCAAAGAGCCAATCCGTCAAAGAGCCTGGGCATCCGCCACCGGGCCAGACATGGGGAACAGCGATGACCATCGACCGTCGGAGTTTTCTGGCCGGTGCCTCCGCCAGCGCCACCATTCTCGCTGCACCCGGCCTCGTGCAGGCGCAGGGTGCAGGGCCCATCAAGGTGGGCGAGATCAACAGCTACACCGCCCAGCCCGCCTTCCTGAAGCCCTATCGCCAGGGCTGGGAACTGGCGCTGGAGCAGATCAATGCAGGCGGCGGGGTTCTCGGTCGCAAGATCGAGACGATTTTCCGCGACGATGGCGGCAAGCCCGAAGACGCCGTGCGCCATGCCGGCGACCTGATCAATGCCGAGAAGGTCGATCTGCTCTCGGGCGGATTCCTCTCCAATGTCGGGCTGGCCATCGCCGATTTCGCCAACCAGAACAAGCGCCTCTATGTCGCTTCCGAGCCGCTTTCGGACGCCATCGTCTGGGCCAAGGGCAACCGCTACACCTTCCGCCTGCGGCCCTCGACCTACATGCAGGCCGCCATGCTGGTCGAGGAGGCCGCTAAGCTCCCCGCCAAGAAATGGGCGATCGTCGCGCCGAACTATGAATACGGTCAGTCGGCCGTGAAGTGGTTCAAGGACCTGCTCAAGAAGGCCAAGCCCGACGTCGAATTCGTCGCCGAGCAGTTCCCGGCGCTCGGCCGCATCGATGCCGGCGCGACGGTCCAGGCGCTCGAAGCCTCCAAGCCCGACGCGATCTTCAACGTCACCTTCGGCGGCGACCTCACCAACTTCGTCAGGCAGGGCAACACGCGCGGCCTGTTCGAGGGCCGCACCGTCGTCTCGATGCTGACCGGCGAGCCGGAATATCTCGATCCGCTGGGCGCGGAGGCGCCCGTCGGCTGGATCGTCACCGGTTATCCCCAAGCCGACATCAAGACGCCGGAACACGTCAAGTTCCGCGAGGCTTACATGAAAAAATTCAACGACTACCCGCGCCTTGGTTCGGTGGTCGGCTTCGACACCATGAACTCGATCGGCGCCGCCTTGACCAAGGCTGGTTCGACAGAGACCGAGAAGCTGGTCGATGCTCTCAAGGGCCTGAAGTTCCCCTCCGCCTTCGGCGCGGCCGAGTATCGCGCCGTCGATCATCAGTCGACGCTGGGCGCCTATGTCGGCAAGACCGCGCTCAAGGACGGCAAGGGCGTGATGGTCGACTGGAGCTATCGCGACGGCGCGAAGTACCTGCCCAGCGATGCCGAGGTGAAGGTTCTGCGCCCGGCGGGCTAAGAGCGCGTTTGCCGGTCAACCACAGTCGTTGCGAACATCCGCGACGTCATCCTGGACAAGCCGCGTAGCGGTGCAGCTCCGGGATCCATCATAGAGCGCTATGATGGATCCCGGGCCTCCGCTTCGCTCCGCCCAGGATGACGCCCGTTTCCGCGACTCCCATCAAGCGCCGCACGGTTCCTGCATGATCGACCTCATCCTCACCCAGACGCTGAACGGGCTGGCTTCGGCCTCCTCGCTGTTTCTCGTGGCGTCGGGGCTGTCGATCATCTTCGGCGTCACGCGGATCGTGAACTTCGCGCATGGCTCGCTCTACATGCTGGGCGCCTATCTGGCCTGGACGCTGGTCGGGCGCTTCGGGCCGGCGGATGCGCTCGGTTTCTGGGGCGGCGTGCTTGTCGCCGCCGTTCTGACCGGCCTCATCGGCGTGGTGATCGAGGTGCTGATCCTGCGCCGGATCTACCAGGCGCCGGAGCTGTTTCAGTTGCTCGCGACCTTCGGCGTCGTCCTGATGCTGCAGGACGTCGCACTCGGGATCTGGGGAGCCGAGGACAAGATCGGGCCGCGCGCGCCGGGCTTCAAAAGCTTCGTGGTGATCTTCGGCAACCGCTTCCCGACCTATGAACTGTTCCTGATCGCGGTCGGTCCGATCGTGCTCCTGATCCTCTGGCTTTTGTTCCAGAAGACGCGCTGGGGCACATTGGTGCGGGCGGCGACGCAGGATCGCGAGATGGTCGGCGCGCTCGGCGTCAACCAGCGCCTGCTGTTCACCTCGGTCTTTGCCTTCGGCTCGATGCTGGCGGGGCTCGGCGGCGCGCTCCAGCTCCCGCGCGAGGCCGTGACGCTGCATATGGACCTTGCCATGATCTCCGAGGCCTTCGTGGTCGTGGTCGTCGGTGGGCTCGGCAGCGTAACGGGCGCCTATCTCGCCGCCGTGCTGATCGGCATCCTGCACGCCTTCGGCATCCTGATCTTTCCCAAGATCACGCTGGTCCTGGTTTTTCTGGTCATGGCGGTGGGGCTGGTGGTCAAGCCCTATGGCCTGATGGGCAAGGCGCCGGTCGGCCACAGCCGCGCCCATGGCCCGCCGGAGCCGTTGCTGCTGCCGGCCGACGGTCCGACGAAGCTCGCCGGCCTGATCGGCCTGGTCATCCTCGCGCTTGTCCCGCTGCTGGCGCCCGACCACATCCTGCTCACGCTGACCGAGCTCGTCATCTTCGCGCTCTTCGCCACCTCCCTGCATTTCATGATGGGGCCTGGCGGCATGGCCTCCTTCGGCCACGCAGCCTATTTCGGGCTCGGCGCCTATGGCGCGGCGCTGGCGGTCAAATGGCTCGGTGCCCCGATGGAGCCGGCGCTGCTGCTGGCGCCTTTCCTGGCCGGCATCGCGGGTGTCGTCTTCGGCTGGTTCTGCGTCCGGCTGTCGGGCGTCTATCTCGCCATGCTGACGCTCGCCTTCGCGCAGATCGCCTGGGCGACGGCCTTCCAGTCGGTCGATCTCACCGGTGGCGACAACGGCATTCTCGGCGTCTGGCCCTCGGCCTGGGCGGCTTCCAAGACGGTCTATTACTATCTGACTCTGTCCATCTGCGCGGCGGCGATCGTGGCGCTGCGGCTGACAATTTTCTCACCCTTCGGCTATGGCCTGCGCGCGGCCCGCGACAATGCGCTGCGGGCGGAAGCGATCGGGCTTGACGTCGTCCGCATCCAATGGGTCGCCTTTGCGGTCGCGGCCTTCTGCGCGGGCATCGCGGGCGGATTGTTCGCCTTCTTCAAGGGCTCGGTCTTTCCGACCTATATGGCGATTCCGCGCTCGGTCGATGCGCTGCTGATGGTGCTGCTCGGCGGCGTCCAAACCGTGTCGGGGCCGATCATCGGCGCCTTCGCCTATGCCGGGCTCTCAGAGCAGCTGATGAAGATGACGATGTACTGGCGTTTCGTGCTGGGGCTTTCCATCGTGCTGCTGGTCGTGCTCTTCCCGCGCGGCCTCGTGGGGACGGCCCTGGCCCTTCGCGAGCGTTGGCGCAAGGAGCCGCAACCTGCCGTTTCGCTGGTGGAGGCCAAGCCGTGAGCGCCGTGTCGCCAGCGCAGATCACCGCCGCCGTTGCCGCCAGCGAGCCGGTCCTGGTCGTACGCGATCTCGCCAAATCCTTCGGCGGCGTGCGCGCCGTCGATGGCGTCTCCTTCTCGGTGCTGCCGGGCACGATGCTGGCGTTGATCGGCCCCAATGGCGCGGGCAAGACGACCTGCTTCAACATGCTCAACGGCCAGCTCAGGCCTGATGGCGGTGAAGTGCTGCTGGCGGGGCGCCCGATCACCGGCATGAAGCCGCGCGCGGTTTGGCGCATGGGCGTCGGCCGCACATTCCAGATCACCGCGACCTTCACCTCGATGACGGTGCGCGAGAGCGTCCAGATGGCGCTGATCTCGCATGCCGGCGAAATCTGGAGTCCCTTCGGCCGGGCGCGCGACCGTCACCGCGAGGCTGCCGACGCATTGCTCGCGCAGGTCGGCATGGCGGCTCAGGCCGAACGTGCCTGCGGCGTTCTGGCCTATGGCGATCTCAAGCGCGTCGAACTCGCCGTCGCTCTCGCCAACCAACCGCGGCTCCTGCTGATGGACGAGCCCACAGCCGGCATGGCCCCGCGCGAGCGAATCGAGCTGATGGCGCTGACCGCCGACATCGCCGCCGCGAAAGGCATCGCCGTGCTCTTCACCGAGCACGACATGGACGTCGTCTTCACCCATTCCGACAGCGTCATCGTGCTCGATCGCGGCCGCCTGATCGCCCATGGTACGGCGCAGGAGGTGCGGCAGGACCCCAATGTCCGCGCCGTCTATCTCGGCACCGGCGCGACCTCGGGAGGGCATTGAGGTGATCGTGTCGCATGGAACCACGTCGTCATCCTGGGCGACCGAAGGTCGTCCCGGGATCCATCATAGGGCGCTGTCGAGCTCTATGATGGATCCCGGCGCTCCGCTTCGCTCCGGCCAGGATGACGCTGCGTTTCGATCTTCTCGTTTCGGCAGGCGGCCATGACCTCCATGCTCGAAATCACCGCGCTCGACGCCTTTTACGGCCGCGCCCATATCCTGCAGGGCGTCACCTTCGCGATGAATCGCGGCGAGGTTCTGGCGCTGATGGGCCGCAACGGCGCCGGCAAATCCACCACGATGAAGGCGATCATGGGTCTGGTTGCGCCGGCCGGCGGGACCGTGACCTTCGAAGGGCAGCGCGTCGATGGCCGGGAGCCCTTTGAGATCGCGCGGCTGGGCATCGGCTATGTGCCCGAAGACCGGCGCGTTTTCTCCGAGCTGACCGTGATGGAGAACCTCTCGGTCGCACAGCGTCCTGCGCGGCCCGACGCACCGCACTGGACGCCCGAACGACTGTTTGCGCTCTTTCCTAATCTCGGCCGCATGCGCGATCGGCCGGGTGGAGCGATGTCGGGTGGCGAGCAGCAGATGCTGACCATCGCGCGCACGCTGATGGGAAACCCGAGGCTCGTCCTGCTCGACGAACCGTCGGAGGGGCTGGCGCCGGTCATCATCGAGGACATGGCGAAGACCATCCTCGCATTGAAAAGCGAAGGGCTGACCGTGCTGATCTCGGAGCAGAACCTGCACTTCGCCGGCAATGTCGCCGACCGCGCCGCGATCATCGAGAAGGGCGTCATCCGCTTCACCGGCACGATGGACGAGCTGAAGGGCAACGAGGCCGTCAGAGCGCAGTATCTGTCGGTGTGATCAGCGCCGCCCCGCCGAGGCTGCGCCATTCATCCGCCAGCGCCAGCAGCGCGCCCTCGATCAGCCCGTCACGCCGCAGCGCGTCGGCCGTTCTCTCACCCGCAGCCAAAGCCCCGGCAATCGCGTCCGGGGAGAGTGGCGAGACATCGACCGTCACGAGGAGTCCGCCGAGGTCGCTGTCGGGATCGAGATCGCGGGCGGGTCGGCGGACGATGCCGGCATCCTGCACATCGGTCGCGTTCGCAATAACGGTCGCCGCTGCATCGGCCTCGGCGGCACTGCGCGCCAGCACGGTGACGGCATCGGCGATGCCGCGCGAGAAGGAGCGGCCGCGCCAGCCGCTGGTCGCGATACCGCAGAAATGCTGCGCAGCATGAGCTGCAGCATAAATGCGGATGAAGCCCTCCGGCCGGGCGCGCACAAGCGAGGGCACGACGCCGATATCGAGCGCGTGGCCCGGTGTGACCAGCACCGCGATGTCGCCGCCATTGTTGACATAGGCGCGTTCCAGCCCAGGCGCTTCGGCGGCCATGGCTGCCAGCACACTGTCGGCGACGGCGCCCGCGACCGCCGCCATCGGCGTGATGTACTGCGCGCGAAAAGCCCAGCAGGCGCGCGCCATGCGCTGCGTGGTGGCGCCTGTCAGGGCGGGAGGCTGGGCAGACAGCGGCTGGCGCAGGATCGCGAGTTCGCCGGCCACCTCAGTCAGGAGGCCGGTGAAAGCGGCCTCGGCAGCGGCATAGGCACGTTCGATTTGGGAGGGGGACCCGAAGGCTGCGATGACAAGATCGCTGGGGCCCTCCTGCAGGTGCAGGCGGTTGCCCGGCAGGAGGGTGACGCGGTGGGATGTCATCGATCTCTCGTGAAATGACGGCGTCATTCCGGACAAGCCGCGAAGCGGCGCCGCTCCGGAATCCATCATAGAGCGTCGTCGCGCCTTACGATGGATTCCGGGTCTGCGCTTCGCTGACCCGGAATGACGGTGGAACTTGCAGCGTGGCCATCAGAGATCCCGCCGCAGCGGCCAGGGATTTTCCGCCGCCCCGCTTTCGATCCGCGCCTGACCGCCATGGGCGCGCAGCACCTCTTCGACCGGGACGATCTCCTCGGCATGGCCCCCCGATGCCAGATAGAGTTCGCGCGACAGGGTGAATTCGATCGGCGCGACGATGGCCGGCGTCGGTACGGAACCGAAGGCGTTCCTGGGCATGCGCAGCACGTCGACCATCACCGTGATGCCGCCGCCGGGCCAGACAAAGACCGGAGCGCCGCCCATCGTGACCCGCGTCGTGCCCGACTGTACCGAGCGGGTCAGCAGAACCGGGTTCTCGGTCACGCCGGCGCGAAGCGAACCACCGGCGCCCGCCATGAAGGTCACGGTGCAAAGCGAGGGCTCGCAGTTCTCGCCGATGCGATCAACCACCTGCCGCACGGCACCAGGCATCTCCGCTTCGACCGGCACGAGATTGTCGTCGAGCACGCAGTAAAGCGAGTCCTCGCCCGTGGTCGAGGTCATCAGCAGCCGCATGCCAGGCCAGGCAACGGCCGGATCGATCTTCTGGATGATCGACAGCGGTTCGGTGATGTCGGTGCCGCCCCAGCCGAGGCCGGGCTGAGCCACCTGAAAATAGCGCCCGGGCGTCGATTTGCGGCCCCGCACCCGGATGCCGGCGGGGCGCATGTCGAGCACGCGGCCGGCCTGATGCTCCGTCAGCACGCCGGTGATGTGGTCGTCGACGACGATGACCTCATCGACATGACCCTGCCATTGCTGTGCGAAGATGCCGACCGTGGCCGAGCCGCAGCCGACGCGCATGCGGGTCTCGGGCTTGCCGTCGACGATGGGGGCCTGGCCGGCCTGGACGACGACGCCATGGCCGCCATCGATCGAGAGTTCCACCGCCTCGCCGTTGCTCAGCTTCAGCATCGTCTCGCAGGTGGTGTTGCCCTCTTTCTTGGAGCCGCCGGTGAGATGGCGCACGCCGCCGATGGAGAGCATCTGCGAACCGTATTCGGCGGTGGTGACATGGCCGACCTGCTCGCCATTGACCCGGATCGCTGCGGTTTCAGAGCCGAGATGCCGGTCGGTGTCGATCTTCACCTTGACGCCGCAATAGGAGAAGATGCCCTCCGTCACGACGGTGACCGTATCGACGCCCTCATGCTGCGACGAGACGATGAAGGGCGCGGGCTTGTAGTCGGGATAGGTCGTGCCCGATCCGATGCCGGTAACGAAGACCCGCTTGGCCGGGAGGACACTGCCGTCCCAATCCTGAGCATGGTCTCCGAAGGGCACGACAGGCTGCCCTTCGGAGACCACCTCCGCCAGCAGGACGACCGGGTCGGTGCGGATCAGCAGGCCATTTTCGTTCGCATAGCGCGAGCAGGCGCCGGAGCGGCCAGGCCTGATCCGGCAGAGCACCGGGCAGGCATCGCAGCGCACGATGCCATCCTGCCCCTCGGACACGCCGAACTTGCGCGACCGCTCGGCGAGGGCGCTGTCCTGCGTCGGCACGGGGTTGAGCTCGTTCATGACCGGCCCTCCTTCTCCCGCAGCAGTTCCCAGAGCCGATGCGGCAACACGGGCACCTGTCGCGGCGTGACACCCGTGGCGTGCCGGATCGCGCCGAGGATCGCGGGTGCGGTTGGCACCAGCGCCGGTTCGCCGATGCCCTTGGCACCGGAGGGACCCAGCGGCTCGGGATCCTCGACCAGGATGATGTCGATGTCAGGGACGTCTCCGGCGGTCGGGATCAGGTAGTCGTGCAGGTTCTCGGTCCGGCCAGGGAGATACTCCTCCATCAACGCCAGGCCGATGCCTTGGGCGATGCCGCCATGGATCTGCCCCTCGACCAGCATCGGGTTGATGGCGCGGCCGACGTCATGGGCCGCGACGATGCGGTTCAGCTTGATCGTGCCGAGATCGAGATCGACGTCGAGCGAGGCGATTTGCGCGGCGAAGCCATAGGTCGCGTAGGGCACGCCCTGGCCCATCCCGTCGAGCGGCACGGTCGGGGGATCAAACGAGCCGATGCCCTCTAGCACGGTGCCGTCGGGTTTGGCGGGGAGGGCGGCGAGATCGATGCGGGCGACGACGCCGTTCTCCTCGACCGTCATGGTCATGCCCTCGAGCGACAGCCGGGCCGTCGGCCCGGCATTGGTAAGCCGAAGGATCTCGGCCCGGAGCGCGGCGGCCGCAGCCTCCGAGGCGCGACCCGAGACAAAGGTCTGGCGCGAGGCGGAGGTCTTGCCGGCGTCGAAGGTCAGGGCCGTGTCGCCGATCACGAGATCAAACTGCGCGACCGGCAGCCCGAGCGCATCGGCTGCGATCTGGGTCAGAACCGTGGTAGAGCCCTGGCCGATGTCGACGGCGCCGTTCCAGAACGTCAGGCGGCCATCCTGCGACAGCGTCACCCGCATGGTGGAGGGGTTGGACATGCCGGTGTTACCGATGCCGTACCACATGCAGCCGATGCCGACGCCGCGCCGCGTCCGGCTCTCGCCTGCATTGAACGCCGCAGCCTCCGCCAGCAGCCGCTCCCAATGCGGCTTCAGCGCCTCCAGGGATTCCGCCAACCCGGCGCTGGCTTCCAGCGTCTGGCCGCAGGGCGTCGTGTCGCCGGCGCGGATGGCGTTGAGTAGGCGGAATTCCAGCCGGTCGATCCCGGCCGCCGCCGCGAGGTCGTCGAACAGGCTCTCCTGCGCGAGCGCGGCCTGCGGCACCCCGAAGCCGCGAAACGCCCCCGAGGGCGGGCCGTTGGTGTAGACCGCCCGCGACAGGTTGCGGACATGGGGCACCTTGTAGGGTCCCGTTGCGTGGACCGGCACGCGGCCCGCCACAGTCGGCCCCCAGGAGGAATAGGCGCCGGTGTCAAAATCGCCCTCCATCGCATAGGCGACGAGCCGGCCTTCGGCATCGCAGGCGGCCTTGGCCTGGATCGAGGAGGGGTGGCGCTTGGTCGAGGAGATCATCGACTCGATGCGCGAGAAGACGCAGCGCACCGGCCGGTCGAGCACCCAGGCCGCCACCGCCAGCATGGGCTGGAGCGAGACGTCGAGCTTGCCGCCGAAGCCGCCGCCGCAGGCCGACGGGATGATGCGCACGCTCTCCAGCGGCAGGCCGATGACACGGGCGACCTCGTCGCGGTCCATATAGGGCGCCTGCGTGCAGGCGAAGACATGAATCGTGTCGCCGATGCGCTTTGCATAGCCGGCTTCGGGTTCGATATAGGCGTGCTCGACGAAGCCGGTCTCGAAGCTGCCGCTGGCGACATGCGCCGCTTGCGCGAAGCCCGCCTCGACATCGCCGCGCTCGACGCGGCCGCGTGTCAGCACGTTGTCGGGTGCGAAATCATGCAGGGTGAAGGCGGTCTCCGCCAACGCCGCCTTGCTGCCGATCATCGGCGGCAAGGGCTCCCAGGCGATCGGGAAATCGTCCATCCGAACGGCCTCGACCGCCTCCTTCTCGCCCACGATGGCGAGCACGCATTCGCCGCGATAGCGCGTTTCACCGTTCGAGAAGACCGGCTGATCCTTGAGATGGGGATAGATGCCGAACGAGTTCTCGCCTGGCACGTCCTTCGCCGTGAACACGCGAACGAGCCCGGGCCTTGCCGCGACGAAAGCACCGATATCCCCGAGCGTGAAGCGCGCGCGGGGATGCGGGCTGCGGATCG
>QBLV01000013.1:12459-40844 GCA_003241815.1 Hyphomicrobiales bacterium
TATCGGCGCCGTAGAGTTCGGTGCCGGCGACCTTCGGTTCACCATCGAGGCGAGCGATGCGGGTGCCAATCGCCGGTTGCGGCCTGTGCTGGACCGGCGGTTCGACCGGCGCCTTCGCTTCCAGGAACCGATGTGCATCCCGCACCGCCTCGGCAATCTTGAGATAGCCGGTGCAGCGGCAGAGCACGCCGCCCAGCGCATTCAGGGTCTCGCGCTCGTCCGGTTGCCGATTGCGCAGCAACAGGTCGTAGCCGGCCATCAGCATGCCCGGCGTGCAGACGCCGCACTGCGCGGCGCCATGAACATGGAAGGCGCGCTGCAGCGCGGCGCCAAGCGCGTTTTCGGCCAGCCCCTCGACGGTCACGACCTCGCAACCCTCGATTTGCCCGACCGGCACGAGGCAGGCGCAGGCCTGTGCCTGATCGATGAGCACGGTGCAGGCGCCGCAATCGCCGGCATCGCAGCCGACCTTGGTGCCGGTCGCGGCGAGGCTGGCGCGCAGCGCTTCGCTCAGGCGGGTGTCGGGCGCGTCGCGAAGCACGACCTCGCAGCCGTTCAGCCGGAAGACGATGGCATCCTGCTGCGTCGCAGCGGCGGGCAGGGCGGAGCGATCGTAGATATTCACGCGGCGACCTCCAGTGGCGACGACAGCAGTCCCTCGACCGCCCGGCGCACCAGCACGAGCGCAGCCTCCCGGCGATAGGCGGCGCTGGCCCGGACATCGTCGATCGGGGACAGCGAGGCGAGGTCGGCCGCCGACACGGCGTCCGCCAGAACGGGGGTGGCCATCAGCCCGACCAGTCGCTCCTCGAGATCGGTCAGACGCTGCGGCGCGGCCGAGCAGGCGCCGAGCGCGATCTTCGCCGAAGCGATGCGGCCGACGGCATCCACCGAAATTACAGCGGCCACGGAAGCGATTGAGATCACCAGATAGGCCCGCGCGCCGAGCTTCAGGAAGGTCGAGCGCGCCTGTGCCGCCTGCGGCGGCAGATGGATCGCGACGAGGATTTCATCCGTCGCCAACGCGGTGCGGCGATTGCCGAGCACGAATTGCGCCAGCGGAAGGCGCCGATGCCCGCGCAGGCTGGCGAGTTCGACCTCCGCATCCAGCGCCAGCAGCGGCGGCACGCCGTCGGCGGCGGGAGAGGCGTTGCAGAGATTGCCGCCGACCGTGCCGCGATTCTGGATCTGCACGCCGCCGACCTGCCGGCTCGCCTGCCTCAGCGCCCCGAAAGCGGGCGGAAGCGCGGCAGCGGCGACGGCGCTCCAGGTCGCGGTCGCGCCGATGCGGGTTCCTTCGGCGCCATGTGTGATGCCACCGAGTTCCGGCACGGCGCTGAGATCGAGGATGTCGCGGCTATAGGGCTCGAACCATGCGGTCCGATGCGTGCGGACCGGATAGACGTCGGTGCCGCCCGCCAGGATCGTCAGGGGCGAGGAGCCGGCGGCCTCCGCCCGGAGCGCCAGCGCGTCAGTCAGCGTCCGGGGTCGAAGATAGCGCGTCATGGCCAGGCTCCTATCCGCTGTGACGGCTCAAAAACCTCGTTGATTATTGTTAGTATACAAACAAGGTGGCGCAAGCGGATTTTGCAGGCAGCCGCTGCTCAATCGAGACGCGCCAGCAGGCCGAGCAGGCGCTCCGCCTCTTCGCGCGAGAGCGGCGAAAGCGTTGCGGCGGTGATCGCACGCGCCTTGTCGATCAGGCCGGGGATTGCCTCCAGCCCCTTGGGCGTCAGGCGCACGCGCACGCGGCGTTGGTCGTCGGGGTCGGAACGGCGCTCGACCAGACCGCGATCCGCCAGCCGCGCGATGACGCCCTTGATCGTGGCCGGGTCCATGGCGGTCATGCGCCCGAGCTGGTTTTGCGAGATCTCCTCGCCCCCGCTCAGTTTCGACATGGCGGCAAACTGGGTCGGGGTGGGGCCGTCATCGCCCATGATGCGCTGGAAGATGGCGATATGCCGCTGCTGGGCGCGGCGCATCAGGAAGCCGACTTGTTCGTCCAGGACATAGCCGCCCGCGGCCGCCGCCGGCACATTCACGACCTTGCGCGGGCGCGGCGCGGCCTCGGTGGATGGTTCGCTCGGGACTTCGGCGGCGCTGGCCTCGCTGGTCGTCATCGTTTGCCCCACCTCCTCGACACCGTCGCCGACAGACCGGAAGAGCGCCCCGCGCTGCCTCTTGCCAGCCGCCACGACGCTGTCCATGATTGTTATTATACATCCAATCGCGGCTTGTCCCACAACGCGGGCTCGCTGCCTGTCCTGCTACGGAGAACCAGATGGCTCATGACGTCGCTGTGGGAGGCGCCAAGGGCAAGCTGGTGGTCCGCAATATCGGGCTGCTTCTCTCGGGCGATCTGGCGCAGCCGATCCTCGATGCCGATGCGATCATCGTCGTCGATGGACGGATCGCAGCCATCGGGAAGGCCGCCGATCTCGACCTCTCGGACGCTGATCAGACCATCGATGCCAAGGGCTCGGCCCTCTCGCCCGGGCTGATCGATTCCCACTGCCATCCCGTCTTCGGCGACTGGACGCCGCGCCAGAACCAGCTCGGCTGGATCGAGATGGGCGTGAATGGCGGCGTCACCACGCTGGTCTCTGCCGGAGAGGTGCATCTGCCGGGCCGACCGAAGGACGCGATCGGCGTCAAGGCGCTGGCCGTCACCGCTCAGCGCTGCTTCCAGAATTTCCGGCCGGCCGGCGCCAAGGTCATTGCCGGCGCGCCGGTAGCCGAACTCGATTTCGGTCGCGAGGTCTTCGAGGAGTTGAAGGCGCTCGGCATCCGCCATATCGGCGAAATCGGGCTCGGCACGGTCGCCAAGGGGGCCGATGCCAAGCGAGTCACCGATTGGTGCCGCGAGATTGGGCTCGAGACCATCATGCACACCGGCGGGCCTTCGATCGCCGGCTCCCATTTCGTCAACAAGGACGACGTGCTGGAAGCCCAGCCCGATGTCGTCAGCCACATCAATGGCGGGCCGACCTCGATCGCCCATGCCGACATCCGTATCCTCTGCGAACGGGCCAAAGGCGCTCTCGAAGTCGTCCATAACGGCAATGAGAAATCGGCGCTGGTGGCATTGGAGGCGGCGCGCGCGGCAGGGCGACTCGCCGATTTGCTGATCGGCACCGATGCGCCTGCCGGCTCCGGCGTCCAGCCCAACGGCATGCTGCGGATGATCACGCTGCTGTCCAGTCTTGGCGGGCTGCCGGCCGAGCAGGCCTTCTGCCTCGCCACAGGCAATGTCGCGCGCCGGCGCTCGGTTGATGCGGGGTTGATCGCCGTGGGTTATCCGGCCGATTTCGTGTTCCTCGACAAGCCGCAGCACTCGTCGGGCAAGGATCTGCTGGAGGCTGTGTCGCTCGGCGACATCCCCGGCATCGGGATGGTGGTGATCGACGGGCTTGTGCGGACGGGGCGCTCGCGCTCGACGCCGCCATCCAACACCGCGCCTGTCGTCCTGTAAGGAGAGGCTATCGATGAGCGATCTGATCGACATCCGCCGCATCCAAACGTCCGTCGAGGAAATCTTCCATGAGTTCGGCCCCTTGCCCGGCCGCACCGAGCGCATTGCATCCGTCTGCGCCGTGCTCACCAACCCCTATGCCGGCCGCTACGAGCCCGACATCCTGCCGATGATGGAGGCGCTGAAGCCTGCGGGGCTCGAAATGGCGACGCGCTGCCTGAACGCACTCGGCGGCGATCCAAAGACGATCGAGGGTTATGGCAAGGGCGCCGTCATCGGCTCGGGCGGGGAGCTGGAGCATGGTGCGCTCTGGCATGTGCCCGGCGGCTACGCCATGCGCGAGATCCTCGGCAACGCCAAGGCAATCGTGCCCTCGACCAAGAAGGTCGCCGGGCCGGGGGCGCGCATCGACATTCCCGTAACCCACATCAACGCGGCTTACGTGCGCAGCCATTTCGGCGCAGTCGAGATCGGCGTGCCGGGCTCGCCGCAGGCCGACGAGATGGTGCTGATCCTCGTCATGACCACGGGCGCGCGCATTCATGAGCGCGTCGGCGGCCTGCGCGCCGACCAGATCAGCGTCTGGGACGGCCAGCGGTGACGATCTCGCTCTCCTTCTCAGAACCAAGCGCGGGGAACCCTCTCCCAGAGGGACGCGGCAGGGTGAGGGGACGGCCGTTTGACGCCTTGGCCGAAGCCTCACCGCAGCACCGTTCAAATTGGCGCTTAACTGCTCCAGCGGCCTTCACCTCACCCCTGCCCCTCTCCTTACAGGAGAGGGGTTCCCCGCGCCTTACCGCCAGCGTCGGAGTCTTTCAGTGACTGCAAACATCCGCAAGATTCTGACGCAAGTCGATGAAACCCTTATCGAATCCGGCAAGTCGATCATGCCGCCGACGCGGCGCGCCGTGGCCGTCGCGGTCATCGCCAACCCCTTCGCCGGGCGCTATCAGGAGGACCTGTCGGAACTGACCGAGATCGGCGTCGAACTGGGCGATCTCCTGACCAGGCGCTGCCTCGCGGCGCTCGGCATCGAGCCCGGCCAGGCCGAGAGCTTCGGCAAGGCTGCGATCGTCGGGGAGGGCGGAGAACTCGAACATGCCGCCGCGATCCTGCATCCCAAGATGGGGACGCCAGTCCGCGCCGCGCTCGGCAAGGGCCCGGCGCTGATCCCCTCGGCCAAGAAGCGAGGCGGGCTCGGCACGCCGATCGATGTGCCGCTCGGCCACAAGGACGCGGCCTTCGTGCGCTCGCATTTCGATGCGGTCGAGGTACGGGTAACGGACGCTCCGCGTGCCGGCGAAATCCTCGTCGCGATCGCGGTCACCGATTCCGGCCGGCCTCTGCCGCGCATCGGCGGGCTGACCAAGGATCAGATCAAGGGTGAGGACGGGCTGCGGTAGCGCATTGGCGCTAAACGATCTCCCGGGTCATTCCGGACAAGCTGTGAAGCGGCGCCGCTCCGGAAACCATCGTAGGGCTCGGCGCTTTACGATGGATTCCGGGTCTGCGCTTCGCTTGCCTGGAATGACGGTGAGCTTGTTAAAAGTTCACCCGCCGAGCGACATCCTCAGCGGCGGCTTGACCTCGGGCGGCAGCGGCGAGGTATAGCCCTCAGCGCCGAGCTTCTTCTTGTGATCGGCCTTGGCCGCGGCCATCAGGGCCGGGTCGAGGAGCACGGCGGCACCTGTGGCCGCCATCGCCTTGGCGACATGCACCATCGCCTTGTGGGCGGCCGGCGTCTTGCCCTGCGCCACCACCTGCCAGGTATGGAAGGGCGTGCCGATCGCGACCGTCGGCGAATGCGCCTGCACGGTCGGCACCGCCCAGCTCACATCGCCGATATCGGTCGAGCCGATCGCCGGATTGCGCTTGGCGTCCATCGGGACGAGGAAGTCGGCGAGCGGCGCGCCTGAATCCTCCATGCCGATGGTGCGCCAGATCGAGGCGATCTCCTGCGGCTGCAGCGTCTTGCGGATGTCTTCAGCGAAGGCGCGGTCGGCATCGTCGAAATGCGGGGGGCCGAGCTCTTCCATCACGCCATGCATGGCCTGCTCCAGCGGGGTGTTGCCAAGCAGGTCGGAGACGGCGCTGACGATGCGCATTTCCATCGTCGTTTCGGTCATCAGCGCCGCGCCTTGGGCGATCTTCTTCACGCGCTGGACAAGTTCGAGCATGCCGCGCAGGTCGCGCGCCCGGATCGAATAGCGCACACGGGCATGGGCCTGGACGACATTGGGCGCGATGCCGCCGGTGTCGAGCACGGCATAATGCACACGCGCATCGCTGGGCATGTGCTCGCGCATGTAATTGACGCCGACATTCATCAGTTCGACGGCATCGAGTGCGCTGCGGCCGAGATGGGGCGCGGCGGCGGCGTGCGCCGTGCGGCCGGTGAAGACGAAATCGGCGCGGGTGTTGGCCAGCGCCAGCGGCGGCGCCACCTCCCACCAGCTCGACGGATGCCAGGAGATCGCGACATCGGCATCGTCGAAGGCGCCGGCGCGGACCATGAAGGCCTTCGCCGCGCCGCCTTCCTCGGCAGGGCAGCCGTAATAGCGCACGCGGCCGGGCAGCTTGTTTTCGGCGAGCCAGTCCTTCATCGCCACGGCGGCGAGCAGCGCGGCCGAGCCCAGCAGGTTGTGGCCGCAGCCATGTCCGTGGCCGCCGGTCTCGACAGGTGTGTGGCTCGCGACGCCGGCCTCCTGCGACAGGCCGGGCAGGGCGTCATATTCGCCCATGAAGGCGATGACGGGTCCGCCTTCGCCGGCCTCGCCGATGACGGCGGTGGGGATCTCGGCGACGCCCTTGGTGACGCGGAAGCCCTGATGCGCCAACTCGGCGGCGTGCTCGGCGCAAGAGCGCTCCTCGGTGTAGCAGACCTCGGGCATGCCCCAGACCCGGTCGCTGAGCGCAATCAGCCGCTCCTTGTTGGCATCGACGTGGCGCCAGAGATCGTTTCGGTTGTCCATGATGGTCCTGCCTTGGTCAGGCCGGCATATGACCAATCGAAGCCCGTCCCGTCCAGCCGTCAGACGCATGGCGGGCGCGACTTCGCGACGCTCGCATGTGCCGCGTTCGCCCCCCTAGCCTGGCGGATGTTTGTGGATCGAATCGACCCAATAGACCGACTCTGGCGCCTCGACGGGATCGACATCCGTGATGTTGACCACCACCGCCTCGTTGTCCGAGCGCACCAGCACGCATTCGAGCGGATTGTCGGGGTCGGCGTTGATCTCCTGATGCGGCACGAAGGGCGGCACATAGATGAAGTCGCCGGGGCCGGCCTCGGCGACGAATTCGAGCCGCTCGCCCCAGCGCATCCGGGCCTTGCCGCGCACGACATAGATGACGCTCTCAAGTTCGCCGTGATGGTGCACGCCGGTCTTGGCGTTGGGCTGGATCGAGACGGTACCGGCCCAGATCTTCTGCGCGCCGACGCGAGCATGGTTGATCGCGGCCTGGCGGAACATGCCGGGCGTCTGTGCGGTGTTGGCGTCGAGCTTGTCGCCGGTGACGACACGCACGCCATCATGCTTCCAGCGCGGCTCGTCGCCATGGTCGTGGTCGTGATGGTGGGGATGATCGTGATCGGACATCGCAGGCTTCTCCGTCTGGACAACAGGTTAGGACACGATCGCGTCCTAAGCCTTCTTCGCCGGTCCCGTCGCGATGGGGCGCTCGCTGGCGCCCCATTCGGCCCAGGAGCCGTCATAGATCGCGAGCGCCGGCTTGCCGATCGTTTCCAGTGCCATCGACAGGATCGCCGCTGACCCGCCCGAACCGCCGCTCGTGATCAGTGGCTTGTCGAGATCGACCCCCGCCTCGGCGAAAGCGGCCGCGATGGCGTCGGGCGACTTCAATTGCCCGTCCTGAACAATCACGGGGAAGGGCAGGTTGAGCGAGCCTGGCATATGTCCCGATCGGACGCCGGCGCGCGGCTCTGGTGCTTCGCCGCGGAAGCGGTCGCCGGGCCGGGCATCGACCACCTGAGCGGTTCCCTCGGCCAGTGCGCGCGCGACATCGCCGGCATCGGCCACGGCCGAATGGTCGAGCCGCGCTGTGAAGCTGCGGGCTGCGCGGCTGAGCGGCGGGCCATGCTCGATCGGCCGGTTCTCGGCCTGCCATTTCGGGAAGCCGCCTTCAAGGATGACGACGTCCCTGGCTCCGAATGTCCGAAACGTCCAGCGCACGCGCGGCGCCGAGAACAGCCCGAGCCCGTCATAGACGACGATCCGCATGCCGTCGCCGATGCCGATGGCGCCCACGGCGGCGGCGAAGGCCTCCGGCGGGGGCAGCATATGCGGCAGCTCCGAATTGGTGTCCTTGACCGCATCGATGTCGAAGCGCAGGGCGCCGGGGATGCGGCGCTCCGCATAATCGGCGTGTGGGTCGCGGCCATGGACGGGCAGATACCAGGAGCCGTCGACCACGACGACATCGGGGGCGTCGAGGTGCTCGGCGAGCCACTCGGTCGAAACGAAAACAGTGTCGCGGGCCATATCTGACGGTTCCTCGTGGTCTGTGCGGAGGCTGGCGTTCGAAGGCGTTCAGGCCAGCGCGATCCGGACACGCCGGTTCTGCTTGCCCTTCTTCTCGATATCGGTGACCGCGACGAGGCCGATCTCGGCGGTGTTGCGGACATGGGTTCCGCCGCAGGGTTGCAGATCGATGTCGCCGATCGCGACCAGCCGGACCCGGCCGGAGCCGCGCGGCGGTTTCACCGACATCGTCTTGACGAGGCCGGGATTGGCGTCGAGCTCGGCATCGGTGATCCAGCTTTCGCTGACCCCGGCGTTGCAGGCGATCAGCGCATTGAGTTTCTCGGCGATCTCGGCCTTGTCGAGTCCGCCTTCGGGAATGTCGAAATCGAGCCGGCCGTCGCCGTCGCCGATCGCGCCGCCCGTCACGGGATAGGACAGCACGACGCTCAGCAGGTGCAGCGCGGTGTGGATCCGCATGCGCTTCAGGCGGCGCTCCCAGTCGAGGACCGCCGTCACGCTCTCGCCCGGCAGGGGAAGCGATTGCCCTTCGACCGGCACATGGATGACGCGGCTCTTGTCCTCGGGGTCGTAGATCGCGGTGCCGATCGCGATCGTGCTGCCGTCCTCGCGCCGCAGCGTGCCGGCATCGCCGGGCTGCCCGCCACCGGTCGCGTAGAAGACCGTGCGGTCGAGGATGATGCCGCCGCGCTCGTTCACTGCCGCGACGGTCGCCTTCGTCTGCGTGAGATAGGCATCCTCGCGAAAGAGCAGTTCTGTCGGCATGGTCCGTTGGCTCGCTGTCTCGCCATGGCGCAGCGGCGCCGGGCTTGATGGAAAGGCAGCGGAGATTGCACGGATCGGGCGGGTCGCGCCACAGCCCTTTCATCCCGTCCCGATCACGACTGCCGGCATCGACGACCCTTCCGCAGCCGGGCCGCCGGCGCTAGACAAGATCAGCGGCAGGCCATCCGGCCGCCGCCCGGGAGATCCCATGACAATGCCGCGCATGCAGCCCAGCGACGGCGTCGCCTGGATCACCGGGGCGAGTTCGGGCATCGGCGAGGCCGTGGCGCTGGAACTCGCGCAGCGCGGCTGGACCGTGGCGATCACCGCCCGCCGGCTCGACCAGCTCGAGGATGTCGCGCGCCGCGCCGAAGGGCTCCCAGGACGCATCGTCGCTCATGCCGGCGACGTCACGGATACGGACTCGATGAAGGCCGTGGTGGATGGCATCGAGCGCGTGCACGGACCGATCGCGCTCGCCTTCCTCAATGTCGGCATCGCGCCTGACAGTGCAGGCGTACTCGACATGGCGGTTTTCGAGCAGATCATCGCCGTCAATCTGACCGGAACGGCACGGGCGCTGGCTGCGGTGCTCGAGCGGATGACGCCGCGAAAGCGCGGCCAGATCGCGGTCAACGCCTCGGTCGCAGGCTTCGGCGGCCTGCCGGCCTCATCGGCCTATGGCGTGTCGAAGGCCGCTGCGATCCATCTCTGCGAGACACTGAAATTCGAGTGCGATCGGCTCGGCATCCGGCTGCAGGTCGTCAATCCGGGCTGGATCGATACGCCGATGACGCAGCCCAAGGACGTGCCGATGCCTTTCATCATGAGCCAGGAACGGGCCGCCCGGCGCATTGTCGACGGCTTCGGTCGCGGCGGCTTCGAGATCACCTTCCCGCGCCGCCTCGCCTGGGTGATGAAGGTCGTCAATCTGATGCCGTATCCGGTCTATTTCTGGCTGATCGCGCAGGGCGCGCGCCGGGGCGGAGCGAAGTCGCTATGACGAGACGGCCTCAGGTCTCATCCGACCGCGTTTGCGCCAGCGCATCGAGCGCGCGCCTGCGTCCGAAATCCAGATCGACGATCGGCTGCGGATAAGTCTCGCCCAGCACAATCCCGGCCCGGCGCAGCGCGTCCGCGTCTGCCTTCCAAGGCTCGTGGATCAGCGCGTCGTCGAGACCGGCGATCTCGGGGATCCAGCGCCGCACATAGCCACCCTTCGGATCGAACTTCAGGCCCTGAGTCACGGGATTGAAGATACGGTAATACGGTGCGGCATCGGCGCCGGAGCCTGCGACCCATTGCCAACTCGCGGCATTATTGGCCGGGTCGGCATCGACCAGCGTATCCCAGAACCAGTCCTCGCCCTGCCGCCAGTCGATCAGCAGATGCTTGATCAGAAAGGAGGCGGCGATCATCCGGACGCGGTTGTGCATCCAGCCTGTCGTCCAGAGTTCGCGCAGGCCGGCATCGACGATCGGGTAGCCGGTCGATCCGCGCTGCCAGGCGGCGAGCGCCGCGTCGTCCCGCTGCCAGGGGAATGCGTCGAATTTCGGGTTGTAGTTTTCCGTCGCGAGGCCCGGATTGTAGAACAGCAGGTGATACGAGAACTCGCGCCAGCCGATTTCGGACAGGAATTTCTCCGCATCTGACGAACCTGCCGACGCTTCGCCGCTTTCGACGGCGCTGAGGGTCGCGTGCCAGATCTGACGCGGGCCGATCTCGCCGAATCGCAGATGCGGCGACAGCCGCGAGGTCGAGACATAGTCGGGGCGGTTTCGGCCCTCGCCATAGCCATCGAGGGGACCAGCCAGGAAGTCACGCAGGCGTTCGGCCGCCGAGTCTTCGCCCGGCGTCCAGGCTTTGCGCAGGCCGCCGGCCCAATCCGGCTTTGACGGTTCGAGTCCGAGACCGGTCAGCGACGATGCCTCGTCGGCGATCGCGGCCGGGAGTTCCAACGGCATGATTCGGGTCGGCGCTGGACGGGGCGCGGGTGGGTCGCCGCGTTCGCGCGCGGCGCGCCAATACGGCGTGAACACCTTGACCGGGTCGCCGGTCTTGGTCGTGACCTGCCAGGGTTCGTTCAGCAGCGCGGCGTTGAAGGTTTCGACCTTCGTGCCAGCCGCGACGAGTTCGGCCTTGAGCCGGCTATCGAGCGCAATCGATTCGGCATCGTAGCGCCGATTCCAGGTCACGAGGTCGATGCCGACCGTCTCGACGATGCGGGGGATGATGGCCGCCGGGTCGCCGCGCATCAGGACAAGTTTGCCGCCCCTGGCTGCAAGCGCCTTGGCCAGAGCCGCGAGCGAGCGTGAAAGCCACCAGCGACTGGCGCCACCGAGTGGGCGACGGGATCTGCCTTCATCGAGGATGTAGAGGCAGAGCGTGGGGCCATGATCGACGGCAGCCGCGAGCGCCGGGTTGTCGGCGAGACGGAGATCGTCGCGAAACCAATGGAGAGATGCGGGGGACATGGGCTGAGTGCTGCGTTCCATGATGCGGGCCGCGACCAGCCGGCGGGCTCGTCAGCACAGGCATACGACGCAAACACATGCTTGGATCGGTGGCGCCGAAAGCTCGTCTCCGCCATCGTTCGCATCATAAAATTGCCGCCGGGCGGAGAGCCCGGCGGCGGATCGTCAGGTCACCAGCGGCGATCCCACTGGCGATCATTGTAGCGCCTGCCGTAAGCGCGGGCATGCGGCGGCGGCCCATAGTGACGGCCATAGCCGCGTCCTCGATGGCGGTAGCGCGGGCCGCTGGAATAGACGCGGCCGCGATAATAGCCACGCCCGTCCTGGACGAGCTGGATGTCTGCCGGCGCAGCGATGTCGGTCTGGACGGCGAAGGCGGGTGCGGCCGATACGGTGCCGGGAACAGCCCCGATACCCAGTGCCAGTGTCGCCGCGAGAATCAGTCTGCGCATATCGATCTCCTTGGTGTTGACGGTATCGGTCCATCCAACGCCATCGCATGACAACCGCACATGAAGCAAAAAGTTCGCTCCCGTTCATCCAGCGGGGAGAATGCGCTTCAGGCGGGGCTGGAATGACCTACGGTCCCACAGCGCCGCATCACGCGCCGCCGCAATCGGTCGCATGGCAGGGACAATCGCGTGTCATCGACCGGCGTCAGTTCCAGCCGCGTCGGATCGAGGCTCGCGCGACGCATGACGGGACGCGGATCGACGGCGTCGCCGGCCGGACGTGATGCGCAGGGGCCAGCGAGGCTGGCCACCATCATAGCGATCGCGACTGCGAATCGGGTTGCATCGTCAGATCACCACGACAGGCCGGCAAAAGATCTGGCGCGTTCGCCGTCGGCGCGCGGCGTTTCCCTGGTGGTGGCACGCTGGGCCGGAAAACCAGAAAGGGCCCAGGCGATCAACTCGCCCAAGCCCTTGAATTGGTTGGCTCCCGGAGCAGGATTCGAACCTGCGACCAATCGATTAACAGTCGATTGCTCTACCGCTGAGCTATCCGGGATCGGAGGTGGCGTATAGCGACGGCACCGCAGCTGCGCAACCCTTTTCCGAACGACGGGTCTTTTTCGAGCGATGGCCAGGCGAATGCGGCGTGATCGGGCGTGGTTGGCGGTTGCAGCGATCCTCGGCATGTGGTTATAGGCGGCCTTCGGGATGTCGCTGACGGCGGCGTCCCGCGGAAGGCCTCGTGGCGGAGTGGTTACGCAGAGGACTGCAAATCCTTGCACCCCGGTTCGATTCCGGGCGAGGCCTCCAGAATTCTCAATCGTCGACCGCAGCCGGATACCGGGCCCGCAGGCCCGGGGCAGCCCGAGGCCGGCATGGCCTTGCGGCATGACGCGGCGACGTCTTGCCTTTTGAAGCGCGCTCGAACAGAAAGCACGAATGGGCGGCAACGATGCCGAGCGGGCGGCTCCAGGCTTCTCGTCCCGGCCTTGTGATGGCCCGGTCCAACGGTGCTGCGGACGGAGATTTCGGGACATGGATAGTTTCGCCGCACTGCGCCGCATGATGGTCGATTGCCAGATGCGCACCTATGACGTGACCGATCGTGCCGTTCTGGCGGCCGCCGCCGAGGTTCCGCGCGAAGCGTTCTTGCCACCATCGCTGTCGCATCTTGCCTATCTCGATCAGACGGTGCCTCTGCCCGGCACCGGCCGCGCGCTGATGACGCCGATGGTGATCGCCCGCATGATTCAGGGGCTCGATCTGAAGTCGGGTGAGGATGTTCTCGAATATGGCGGCGGCACTGGCTATGGCGCCGCCCTGATGGCCCGTATGGGTACACAGGCTGCGCTCTGGGAGCCCGACGCCGAGGCGCTCGCAATGGCGGAGCTAGCCATGCGCGAGGCCCCTGGCGGGGCGAGCGCCTCCGCCGTCCGCCCGGCAGACGAATCCTTCGACGCGATTCTGGTCAGCGGCGCTTGCGAGACCGTGCCCGACTCGCTTTTTCCGCTGCTGCGGGAAGGCGGAAGACTGATCGCGGTCGAAGGCTTCGGGCGCTCGGCGCGGGTCAAGCTCTACCACAAATCCGGCGGCAAGGTCTCAGGGCGCCCGATTTTCGACGCGGCGGCGCCCGTTCTGGCCGAATTCCGCAAGGCACCCGCCTTCATCTTCTGAAACGCGCGGTGTCGCATTTTTGCGGCACTGCGCCATTCAAAACCGCGCCTGCGCCATCTCCGCGTTGGCGAGTGCGGCGGGGCAGGCTATGTAACACTTTGTTAGTATGCCGAGGCTGGGGCGATGCCTGGGCGCGACTGAAGTCCGCACATGAGGCGTCCAGTGACACGACGGAATAACTCCAAGACGACCGCCAGGCTCGGCTTTGCCGCAGCACTGGGCTTTGCGCTCGCATCGGGCGCCGCGCCCGCCGCCCTGGCGCAGACGATGGATGCCGCCCTGGCACGCGCCTATGCCGGCAATCCCACGCTGAACGCGCAGCGCGCGTCGGTTCGCGCCACCAACGAGAACGTGCCACAGGCGCTCTCGGGCTACCGTCCGCGCATCACGGCTTCCGCCGATATCGGCGCCAGCATCACCGATGCGAATACCCCGGGCTTCGGAAACTCGACCACCCGCCTGGGAGGCCGCGGCGCCGGCGTCCAGATCGACCAGAACATTTTCGACGGAGGCAAGACTCGCAGTTCCGTCGGCCAGGCCGAATCGCAGGTGCTTGGCGCCCGCGCCACCCTGCGAAATACCGAGCAGAACGTCCTGCTCGACGCCGCGACATCCTATATGAATGTGCTGCGCGACACCGCGATCCTCAGTCTCAACCGCAACAATGTCGAGGTTCTGGAGGAGCAGCTGCGCCAGACGCGTGATCGCTTCCAGGTCGGCGAAGTGACCCGCACCGACGTCGCGCAGGCCGAGGCGCGTCAGTCGCAGGCGCAGTCGCAGGCGATTCTCGCCGAATCGAACCTCAAGACCTCGATCGCGCGCTATCGCCAGAATGTCGGCGTGGAGCCCAGGCAGCTCGCGCCGGGCCGGCCGGTCGAGAAATTCCTGCCAAAGTCGCTGCCGGCCGCGCTCAACGCCGCGCTATCCACCCATCCGGCGATCATCGCGTCGCTGCATGGCGTCGATGCCGCCGAATTGCAGGTCAAGGTCACGGAAGCCGACCTCTACCCTGTGCTGGGCGTGCGCGGCCTCGTGCAGCAGCGCTATGATGCGCAGTCCTTCGGCGACAATCGGACGTCGGCCAGCGTGGTCGGCACGCTGACGATCCCGATCTACGAGGGCGGCCAGGTGTATTCGCGCACCCGGCAGGCCAAGGAGACGGCCGGGCAGCGCAGGATCGAGGTCGATACCCAGCGCGACACGGTGCGCGCCGCCGTGGTCTCGGCCTGGGGCGCGCACGAGGCCGCCAAGGCGCAGATCGTTGCCGCCCAGGCGCAGGTCCAGGCTGCGGAAACGGCGCTTGCCGGCGTTCGCGAGGAGGCCAAGGTCGGTCAGCGCACAACCCTCGACGTCCTCAACGCCCAGCAGGAACTCGTCAGTGCACGCTCCACGCTGGTGACGGCGCAGCGTGACCGGGTCGTGGCGTCTTATGCCGTGCTCTCGGCGATCGGCCGGCTCTCGGCGGAAACGTTGAAGCTGAAGGCGGAGGTCTATGACGCCCGCAGGCACTATGATCAGGTCAAGGGCCTGCTCTGGGGAACGCAGACGCCCGACGGGCGCTGAAATCCGAGGTCGGAGGGCTCGGTCTCCCAGCAGGTCGATTTTCACGCTGGAGCCTCAGGTCGAATCGACATTCGCGCAACAGGCGGGATTTCCCTGTGGGCGGAAGGACATGCCGCCTTGCCCTGCATGGCGTCCGTGAAATACTCGATGATCGGGCGGCGCTGATTCTGTCGATGCGCCCGGTGTCGAGTGGTCCGGATCCAGATGAGCGCGCAACCGAAGACCAACGAACCGTCGATGGAGGAGATTCTCGCCTCCATCCGGCGGATCATCGCGGATGACGAGGTCAAGCCGGCCGAGGCTGAGGCCGACGTCGAGCCCGCACCGGTCGCCAGCGAGCCACCTGCCGAGCCCATTGCCGATATCGACGAGGATGTGCTCGATCTCGGCGCGGAGGCGGCTCTCGTCCTCCCGCCGGAACCGGAAACCCCGCCGACCGATCACGGCGACGTCGATTTTCTCGAACCGCCTCCGTCGGAGCCCGAGCCCGTTGCGGCTGCGCCCATGCCGGAGCCGGTCGCGGCCGCGCCCCAGCCTATGCCGGAGCCGTATGAGCAGCCGGTTTTTGCCGCAGTCGAACGTCCCGCAAGCCCGCCACCTTTCGATATGGCGCAGTTGCTCTCTGCCCAGACCACGTCGGCCGTCACCAGCGCCTTCGGCGACCTTGCTCATACGGTGCTGACGAACAACGCTCGTACGCTCGAGGATCTGGTCAAGGACATGCTGAAGCCGCTGCTCAAGACCTGGCTCGACGACAACCTGCCGACCATGGTCGAGCGGCTTGTCCGTGCCGAGATCGAGCGCGTCGCTCGCGGCGGCCGTCACTAGGACGCCCGCCGGGTTTTTTCGCGACAGGTTGTCGCCAGACGATCAGCGGCGCGGCTGCGTCCAGCGGCGCGCGTCCGGGACCGGCTTCAAGCGCTCGAAAGCTCCTGCGTCATTCAGACGCTTGAACGCGAAAGCGAGAATGGTCATCGCAGCCGTCGGTGCCCCGAGCCGCGAGACGAGCATCGACAGGCCGACGGCGACTGGTCGCGGATAGCGGCCCGACGCGGCTTCTGAGGCGATCCAGGCGCCCACGATAGGAACGAGCAGGTTCATTTCAGAGTGCCACCTTCTTGTTGACGCCGAGATCGGGCTTTGTTCCCGTCAGTGCGGCAGCGGCCATCTTGACGGTCGTGACGATCTTGCCGGGGCTGGCCCAGAACTCGGCCATCGAGGGGCGCACGCGCAGGACGCGGATATTGGGGTCGTTCTCGCTATCCCAGAACGCCTTGTTGCTCGGGTCCCAGAGCGCCTGAACCTTGGCGCGGTCGTCAAGAACGGTCGCCGTGCCGGTCACCGACACATAGCGCATGCCGCTGTTGTCGGCGAAAGCGACGCAGACATTATCGTTCACGCTGATTTCGTCGTCCTTCTGGTGACGACGGTCGGTGAGAAAATAGATCGCGTCCTCCTCGCGCTCGCCATGGGCATGCATGGGCCGCGCGCGCAATTCGTCGCCTTCGCCGTCATGGGTCACGAGCATCGCGAACTTGATGTCGTCGATGAGGTCCCAGACCTGCTTCTGGTCGGAGTGATGGGTCATGATGAAGCTCCTCGCTTGTCGAGAGCTTCAACCGGCAAACCGCGCCACGGTTCCGTCGCGACCTGGCCGGAAGCCGGTTACGGGCGCCAGCTTGTGGCGACGCAAGGCGTGGAGGATCGCGCACGGTTGACGCGAGGGGGGTGCTTGGGGTCTTAAGTCCTGCGACCTTTCAGGCCTGACATTTCGCGGCCGGGGCATCCCCCCGGCCGTTTTGCGTTCGAGCGAAGCGATGATGGACAAGACATTCGAGCCGGCCGCCGTCGAGGCGCGCGTCAGCAGGGCATGGGAGGAGGCGGACGCCTTCGCCGCCGGCAGGGGCGCGCAAGCCGGCGCCGAGCCCTATTGCATCGTGATCCCGCCGCCCAACGTCACGGGCTCCCTGCATATGGGCCACGCGCTCAACAACACGCTGCAGGACGTGCTCTGCCGCTTCGAGCGCATGCGCGGCAAGGACGTGCTCTGGCAGCCCGGCACCGACCATGCCGGCATCGCGACCCAGATGGTCGTCGAGCGCCGGCTGGCGGCCGAGAACAAGACCGACCGCCGCACGATGGGCCGCGAGGCCTTCCTGGCCGAGGTCTGGAAGTGGAAGGACGAGTCCGGCGGGACGATCGTCAACCAGTTGAAGCGTCTCGGCGCCTCCTGCGACTGGTCGCGCGAGCGCTTCACCATGGATGACGGCCTGAGCCAGGCCGTGCTCAAGGTCTTCGTCGGCCTGCACAAGCAGGGCCTGATCTACCGCGCCAAGCGGCTGGTGAACTGGGATCCGAAGTTCCAGACCGCGATCTCCGATCTTGAGGTGTTGCAGGTCGAGAAGATCGGCTCGTTCAAATGGCAGCGCGGCGGCGAGGAGGATTTCGACGCCGCCAAGCTCGACAAGGTCCTGAACAAGGACCCGAACGGGCACCTCTACTATTTCAACTACCCGCTCGAAGGCATCGCCTATGACGCCGACGACGCGTCCACCTTCATCACGGTCGCGACGACGCGGCCGGAGACGATGCTGGGCGACACCGGCGTCGCGGTTCACCCCGAAAACGACAAGCTCGGACATCGGATCGGCAAGAACGTCGTCCTGCCGCTGGTCGGGCGCATCATTCCGATCTTCGGCGATGACTACGCCGATCCCGAGAAGGGCACCGGCGCAGTCAAGATCACGCCGGCGCACGACTTCAATGATTTCGAGGTCGGCAAGCGGCACAAGCTGGCCGTCATCAACATCCTCGACGGCGAGGCCAGGATCCTGCTCGCCGACAACGAGGAGTTCCTGGCCGGCAGCACGCCGGAACCAGAGACGCTCGCTCTGCACGGCCTCGATCGCTTCGCCGCCCGTAAGGCCATCGTCGCGATGATGGCGCAGCGCGGTTTCCTGGCCAAGGTCGAGCCGCATGCCAACACGGTTCCCCATGGCGACCGCTCCGATGTCGTGATCGAGCCCTGGCTGACCGATCAATGGTATGTCGACGTCAAGCCGCTCGCCAACCGCGCGCTGAAGGCGGTGCAGGACGGGCGCACCAAATTCACGCCCGAGAGCTGGACCAAGGTCTACTACGACTGGCTGGAGAACATCGAGCCCTGGTGCGTCTCGCGCCAACTCTGGTGGGGCCATCAGATTCCGGCCTGGTACGGGCCCGATGGCGAATGCTTCGTCGCGGAATCGGAAGCGGCGGCACAGGCGCTGGCGCTTGGCCATTATGGCGGCGCGGTTGAACTCACCCGTGACGAGGACGTCCTCGACACCTGGTTCTCCTCGGCGCTGTGGCCGTTCTCGACGCTGGGCTGGCCCGACGAGACCTCCGAGCTCAAGCGCTACTACCCGACCGCGACGCTCGTCACCGCCTTCGACATCATCTTCTTCTGGGTCGCCCGGATGATGATGATGGGCCTCAACTTCATGGACGAGGTGCCGTTCAGGGACGTCTACATCCACGCCATCGTTCGCGACGAGAAGGGCGCGAAGATGTCGAAGTCGAAGGGCAACGTCATCGATCCGCTGACGCTGATCGACCAGTATGGCGCCGATGCGCTGCGCTTCACTTTGGCGGCGATGGCGGCGCAGGGGCGTGACATCAAGCTCGCGACCTCGCGCGTCGAGGGTTACCGCAACTTCGCGACCAAGATCTGGAACGCGGCCCGCTTTGCCGAACTCAACGGCTGTGCGCGGGTCGAGGGCTTCGATCCCGCCGCCGTGAAGCAGCCGCTCAATCGCTGGATCCTGAGCGAGGCCGCGACCGCAGCCGAAGAGATCGCCGCCGGCATCCCGAGCTTCCGCTTCAACGAGGCGGCCGGCGCCGCCTACCGCTTCGTCTGGAATCAGTTCTGCGACTGGTATCTCGAACTGGCCAAGCCCGTGCTGCAGGGCGAGGGTGTCGACCCCGCCCAGAAGGCCGAGACGCAGGCGACGGTGGCGCATGTCATCGACCTGATCTGCCAGCTGCTGCATCCCTTCATGCCCTTCCTCACAGAAGAGCTCTGGGCCCAGAAGGCGGGCGAGGGCGCTCCGCGCAAGCCGACGGCGGGCGACGATGCGCTGGTCTGCCTGACGCGCTGGCCCGATCTCGCGGCGCTCAAAGATGCGGCGGCGGAGGCCGAGATCGGCTTCGTCGTCGATCTGATTTCCGACATCCGCTCGGTCCGCTCCGAGGTCAACGTTCCCGCGGGCACGCAGGCGCCGCTGGTGCTGGTCAACGCATCGGCCGCCACCCGCGCCACCATCGAGAGCTGGCGTCCGATGATCGAGCGTCTCGCACGGATCTCGGAGATCGCGTTCGAGGCGACGTCTCCGGCCCAGTCGGCGCAGATCATCGTGCGCGGGGAGGTTGCTGCCCTGCCGTTGGCGGGCATCATCGATCTCGAGGTCGAACGGACGCGCCTGACCAAGGAGATGGCAAAGCTCGACCAGGACATCGCGGTGGTCGACAAGAAGCTCGGCAATCCCGATTTCATGGCCCGCGCGCCCGACGAGATCGTCGAGGAAAACCGCGAACGCAAAGCGGCCGCGCAAGCCCGGAAGATCAAGATCGCAGAGGCTCTGACGCGGCTTTCGTAGCGCAACCGAGATCGTCGATAGCCGCGTCATCCTGGGCGCCCCAAGGGCGTCCCGGGATCCATCATAGGGCACGGACGCCGCCCTATGATGGATCCCGGAGCTGCGCGGCTTCGCCGCTTGTCCAGGATGACGGCGCAGGGCAGGGAATCGATCTGCGCCAGCTTGCAGCCACGACTCCGTCGTCAAATTGACGTTAGCGTAAGACACATCTGGCAATCTTCCACTGAGACGGTTAGATGCGCGTCAGGTGCAGCGCTGACATGCGTGGCACCGGCATCGATCCCGATAACCCAGGTCCGGTTGATTCCCCGCTATGCTCAAGCGAGCCTATGATTGGTGCGTTTCCTATGCGTCGCACCCCGGCGCTCCGTGGTTGCTGTTTGCGCTGACGTTCGTCGAAAGCTCGTTCAGCCCGCTGCCGCCGCTGCCGCTGCTGTTGCCGATGTGTATCGCGAGGCCTGACCGGGCCTGGTTCTATGCCGGCGTTTGTTCGCTCGGCGCGGTGCTCGGCGGCTATCTCGGCTACGCCATCGGCGCGCTGCTTTACGATTCGGTCGGCTCCTGGCTGATTTCGCTCTACGGCCTGCAGGACAAGGCCGCGCAGTTGATCGCCACGTCGCAGGATTACTGGTTTTGGGTCCTGGTCACGAAAGGCCTCACCCCGATCCCGTTCAAGATCGTCACGATCATGTCCGGTTTCCTGCATTTCGACCTGTGGAAATTCACCATCGGGATGGTTGTCTCGCGCGTCAGCTTCTTCCTGATGATCGCGGTCGCCTTGCGCTATTATGGTGACGACATCCGCATCTTCATCGAGAAGCACCTGCCGATGACGGCGCTGGCGCTCGTGGTGGTGGTCGTGGGCGGCTTTTTCGTCCTGCCGATGGTGTTGTAGCCCAGGGCAGGCCGGCTTGGTCGGGGACCGGCAACTGAAGGCGCGTGAAGCCATTTGCAGAGATTGCGCGGCGCTCAATCGCCCGCCGTCGTCCTTGACGAGACTGCCAGCCCAAGAAAAACCAGCAGCGCACGGTTGAGTCGCACGATGTCTTCGTCGTCCAGCCTGCCGATGAATGCGCCGAGCTTCGACCTCGGGACGGTGGTCGTCTTGTCAATCATCAATCGACAGGTTGTGTGCAAGCCATTGCGGTCATTCGGCTCGACCAAAAGGCGGAAAAGCGGCGCTTCAGTGGGATCTGACGTGAAGGCGCAGATGCTGATTGAGGCAGTCGCATCGAAGCTGTCATCCTGCACGATCACCACCGGGCGGGGCTTTCCCACATAGTCGCTCCCGCCGGCAGCCGTCCAGATATCACCGCGCCTCACGCGTCGCTCCAATCGGTCACCGCATCGATGAATGCCTGATCGTCGGAATCATGGACGCTTAACGCGACGGCCAGCGATTGCCGGCTGGCTTCGACCTTGAACGACGAAGCGCGCACATCCGGTACCCAGATCTGAATTGGTCGTAGACCCTGGGCGCGCAATCGGGCGCGGTGCTCGGCGACCTTCTCGCGCGATCGGCGTGTCTTCGATGCGGGCGCCATCCGATACCTCTCTGCTTGGTTACATGTAACCTATCGTGGCGGCGTCTGCCAGCCTTAGTGACATCATCGTCGTGTCGCTTGTCTGACGCATGGCGCGGTCAGGGCTCGGCTTGTTGCGCGACTGCAACAGTCGAAAAGCTTCGCATTCGGCGAGCCCCTCAAGGGAACAATTGCCGCGAAGCCGCCACAAAGCGCGCCCAGCTAGGCGGGCACTAAGTCTCTGAGATATCGACGAATTAAAAACGATGGCTCGCAGCCGGGGCGTTTTCCTCGGATCACCCCATCGCATTGCGAGCGTTGCGCGCGGCATGGCCCGTGTGGAACATCCGCCCCGCGCCGGAAGGTGCAGGGTGGAACAAGGAAAAAGACGATGGATGCGCGTGTGTTCGACAAGTCGAAACTTCCCAGCCGGCATGTAAGCGTGGGGCCGGCGCGCGCGCCGCACCGCTCCTATTACTATGCCATGGGCATGACCGCCCGCCAGATCGCGCAGCCCTTCGTCGGCGTGGCCTCCTGCTGGAACGAGGCTGCCCCCTGCAACATATCGCTGATGCGCCAGGCCCAGGCCGTCAAGAAGGGCGTCGCCTCGGCCAATGGCACGCCGCGCGAGTTCTGCACGATCTCCGTCACCGACGGCATCGCCATGGGCCACCAGGGCATGAAGTCCTCGCTGGCCTCGCGCGAATGCATCGCCGACTCGGTCGAACTCACCATGCGCGGCCATTGCTATGACGCGCTCGTCGGCCTTGCGGGCTGCGACAAGTCGCTGCCCGGCATGATGATGGCGATGGTGCGCCTCAACGTGCCCTCGATCTTCATCTATGGCGGCTCGATCCTGCCCGGCATCTTCAAGGGCAAGCCTGTCACGGTGCAGGACGTGTTCGAGGCCGTCGGCAAGCATTCGGTCGGCGCGATGTCGGACGAGGATCTCCAGGAGCTTGAAGAGGCGGCCTGCCCGTCCTCGGGCTCCTGCGGCGCGCAGTTCACCGCCAACACCATGGCGACGGTAGCCGAGGCGATCGGCCTGGCGCTGCCCTATTCCTGCGGCGCGCCGGCGCCCTACGATATGCGCGACACCTTCTGCTACACCGCCGGCGAGATGGTGATGGAGCTGGTCGCCCGCAACATCCGTCCCCGCGACATCGTCACGCTCAAGGCGCTGGAGAATGCCGCCACCGTGGTTGCGGCATCGGGCGGCTCGACCAATGGCGCGCTGCACCTGCCGGCGATCGCGCATGAATGCGGCATCGATTTCGACCTCTTCGCGGTCGCCGAGATCTTCAAGAAGACCCCCTACATCGCCGATCTGAAGCCGGGCGGAAAATACGTCGCCAAGGACATGTTCGAGGTCGGCGGCATCCCGCTGCTGATGAAGACGCTGCTCGACCACGGCTACCTGCATGGCGACTGCATGACCGTCACCGGCCGCACCATTGCCGAGAACCTGGCCAGCGTGAAGTGGAACGACCAGCAGGACGTCATCCGCTCCGCCGACAAGCCGCTCTCCGACAATGGCGGCGTCGTTGGTCTCAAGGGCAACCTCGCCCCAGAGGGTGCGATCGTGAAGATCGCCGGCATGACGACCGAGCAGCTCACCTTCACGGGTCCCGCACGCTGCTTCGACCGCGAGGAGGACGCCTTCGAATGCGTCAGCAAGCGCGAATACAATGTCGGCGACGTTTTGGTCATTCGCTATGAGGGCCCCAAGGGCGGCCCCGGCATGCGCGAGATGCTGTCGACCACGGCAGCGCTCTACGGGCAGGGCATGGGCGACAAAGTCGCGCTCATCACCGATGGCCGCTTCTCCGGCGCCACGCGCGGTTTCTGCGTCGGCCATGTCGGGCCCGAGGCCGCCGTGGGGGGGCCGATCGGCCTGATCCGCGACGGCGACATCATCGAGCTCGACGCCATCACAGGAAAGCTCGCAGTCCGCCTTTCTGATGCCGAACTTGAGGAGCGATTTAAGAGCTGGACGCCGCGCAAGACCGATTACAACTCCGGCGCCCTCTGGAAATACGCGCAGACGGTCGGCTCCGCCAAGGGCGGGGCCGTGACCCACCCTGGAGGCGCGGCCGAGACCCATTGCTATGCGGATATCTGACGCCACGATCGCAGCATTCGTTCTGATCCTGGGCGGCCAACAGGCCGCCTGGGCTCAGGATGCTGTGACTCGTGGTCTGGTTCCGCCGCGCCCGATCCCGGGCATTGCCTTGCCTGAGCCTGACAGCGGGCCCGAAGGTCTGCCCGGCGCCGCGACGATCGCGCCGGCTCCCCATGCACCCGCCGCCCATACCGCGCTGCCGCTGGTGCCCTTCAGCAGCGCGCGTGATGCCATCAAGGCCTGGATGCGGGACACGACCGCCGGCAACCAGGCCGGCGCCGTCCGCGCGCTGGAATATGCCGCGGCCCAGGGGCATCTGACGGCGCAGTTCAAGCTCGGCCGGATGTATGCCGGCGGCGAGGGCGTGCCGGCCAATGATCTCAAGGCTTTCGAATATTTCTCGAAGATCGCGGACGAAAACGCCGACGCCACCCCCGGCACCGCTGATGGCCGCATTGTCGGCGTCGCCTTCGTAGCGCTCGGCGGCTATTTCATGGATGGCATCACGGGCAGCTATGTGAAGCCCAATATCGACCGTGCCTTCGACATGTTTCATTATGCCGCCTCCTATTTCGGCGACCCGGAAGGCCAGTACAATCTCGGCCGGCTCTACATGAACGGCCAGGGCACCCGCCGCGATGCGAGGCAGGCGGCGCGCTGGATGAAGCTCTCGGCCGAGAAGGGCTATGCTCCGGCCCGCGCCGTCTTCGGCGAGATGCTGATCCGGGGCGGCGAGGGCGTGCCCCGTCAGCCCGTGCTCGGGCTGATGTGGCTGTCGCTTGCCCGCGAAAGCGCCGATCCCGGCCGCGACGGCTGGATCATCGAGCGGCACGAAACCGCTTTTGCCTCCGCCTCCTCGACTGACCGCAGCGCGGCACTGGCCCTGATCGAGCGCCAGCAGGTCGTAGGGTCCCGCGCGCCGCAGCGCTGAGCATCGCGCCGGTCGTCGCTGCATCCGTCATCAGCGTCCAGGCGTAGCCGGAGCAGACCCACAGGGAGCCTGCGCCATGCGCAATGCCGTCTCGTTCAGCTTGATCGCAGCCCTCGCCGCGCTCGCCATGTCAGCTGCCGCAGCCCAGGAGAGTGTCGAGAGCTGGGCTCCGCTCAAGGATCCGTTCCCGAGCACGGGCGGCGGCGGCATCATGATCCACGACTACGATCCGGTCGTCGCCGGCGGCAAATGCACGACGACTTTCCGCGCCATCGAGCCCAATGGCACGGTGTATCGCAACGCGATCGTCTTCGACGCGGTCGAGACGCAAGGCGGGGTGCTGTGCACCAACGGCAAGTGGCGCTCGCTCGACAACGACGCGACCGGGACCACGCCGTTCCGCGTTTTCATCAAGGGCGGCGTCAAGCGCGGTTCGGGAGAGTAGCCGGCGGCTCAGGCGGCTTTGAGATCCACCATCACCGGCACATGGTCCGACGGCTTCTCCCAGCCGCGCACATGCTTGACGATCTGCACGCCTGAGAGCCTGTCGGCGGCTTGCGGGGACAGCAGCAGATGGTCGATGCGGATGCCGTTGTTCCGTTGCCAGGCACCGGCCTGATAGTCCCAGAAGGTATAGAGGCCGCCGTCATCGCTGGTCGCGCGCAGCGCCTCGGTCAGGCCGAGGTTGAGCAGCCCGCGAAAGGCGGTGCGCGTCTGCGGCAGGAACAGCGCATCGGAGACCCAGGCGGCGGGGTCGCGCGCGTCGCGCGGCTCGGGGATGACGTTGTAATCGCCCGCCAGCACCAGTGGCTCCTCATGGGCGAGCAGCTTCTGCGTGTGCGCAGTGAGACGCCTCATCCAGCCGAGTTTGTAGGGGTATTTTTCGGTGTTGGGCGGATTGCCGTTGGGCAGGTAGATCGAGGCGAGCCGCACGACGCCGCTGCCCAGCGGGAGCACGCCCTCGAGATAGCGCGCCTGCTCGTCGGCCTCATCCCCGGGTAACCCGCGCCGGACATCCTCCAGCTTCGCCCGCGTGATGATCGCGACACCGTTGAAGGTCTTCTGGCCATGCGTTTCGACCTGCCAGCCGGCCTCCTCCAGCTCGCGGCGAGGGAAATCGGCATCGACGCATTTGATCTCCTGCAAACAGAGCGCGTCCGGCTCCACCTCCTTCAGGAAATCGAGGAGATGGCCGAGCCGCTGGCGGACCGAATTGACGTTCCAGGTGGCGATGCGCAAGGGATGGCTCCGAGTCGGACATTCGGCAGGACGATAGGCGCGATCAGCCGCAAAGAAAAACCTCCCCGCATCGCTGCGGAGAGGTTTCGCCGTATGAGCAGTCAGGCGCTGTCAGGGGCAGGCGCGAACCACGCCACCGGTGGCGATATAGGTGCCGGTCTCGGGGTCGTAGCTGCGGAAGCGGCGCGAGCAATAGGCCACCGCATCCACGTCCGAGGCGCCATAGCCGTAAGCCCGAACCGGCGCGCCATAGACCGGCGCCGGCGCGACATAGATCGGCGCGGGTTCGACATAGCGCGGACCGGCCAATGCTCCCGCAGCCAGCGCGCCGCCGATCACGCCGGCTGCGATACCGGCTCCGACAGCCGCGCCGCGGCCGCCACGATAATACCCGCCACGATAGCCATAGCGCGGGCCGTAGCCATAGCGGCGGTACTGCACGGTTTCGACAAGGGCATTGCCGCCCGACGCCAAAGCCAGCGCCGGACCCGAGGCCGACCCGATCGGGGCTGCGCTCGCGGGCGCGGCCATGAGTGCGCCGCCGACAAGTGCCGCAAATGTGAAGGTCTTGATCATGGGGAAATCCTTTCCGCTCCGGCGAAAGGAAGCTTGCGCGTCCTGTGATGCTCTCCAAGCGTAGCCGTTACGCCGTGATGAGGGAAGCCTGACGCATGATAGCGTCAAAATTTCGTCGTGAAACAGTTAGCGCCGTGTTCGAAGATGCTTTTCATTCAGGCGCTTGCGTGCCGGCGTCTTTCGCCCCATCTAGCGACGGCCTATTTCGCACTGCATCATTCGTTCGAAGGACTTGAGATCGACCATGTCGCATCCTGGCGAGACATCCGACACGCCCGCTCTTGCCGCGCCCGCCGTCACCGGGCGTCTCGGCCCGCTGCCGAGGATCATCTTTGCGTCGCGCTGGCTGCAATTGCCGCTCTATCTTGGGCTGATCCTGGCTCAATGCGTCTACGTGTTCCTCTTCCTCAAGGAACTCTGGCACCTCATCACCCACGCCTTCAACTTCTCCGAGCAGCAGATCATGCTGGTGGTGCTGGGCCTGATCGACGTGGTGATGATCTCGAACCTGCTGATCATGGTCATCATCGGCGGCTACGAGACCTTCGTCTCCAGGCTCGGCCTTCAGAACCACCCCGATCAGCCGGAATGGCTCAGCCACGTCAATGCGAGCGTGCTGAAGATCAAGCTCGCCATGGCGATTATCGGCATCTCGTCGATCCACCTGCTGCGGACCTTCATCGAAGCCGGCAATATCGGCAGCGCCGGCCGCACGACGGATTACACCGAGACCGGAATCATCCTGCAGACGGTGATCCACACGGTGTTCATCCTGTCGGCGATCGGCATCGCCTGGGTCGACAGGATGACCCTGCCGATGAACGGCAAGGGGCACTGAACCAGCGGTTCGTCGTCATTCTCGGGCGTCGTGAAGCGCGCGCCCGAGAAATTCAGGCACAGATCGGTGGGCGCTCGGGATAACGCCCGGCGATCCTACTGCCCCCGGCCGGCCCGCGCCGCGAAGCGGATCGCCTCTTCGGCGGCCTTGAACAGGGCCTTGGCCTTGTTGACGCATTCGGCCTGCTCGGAGGACGGGTTGGAATCGTAGACGATGCCAGCGCCGGCCTGGACATGCATGCGCCCGTCCTTGACGACGGCCGTGCGCAGCACGATGCAGGTGTCCATCTCGCCATTGGCGCCGAAATAGCCGACGCAGCCGCCATAGGCGCCGCGCGCATCGTGCTCGAGTTGGTCGATGATCTCCATCGCACGCACCTTCGGCGCGCCGGAGACGGTCCCGGCCGGAAAGCCGGCCGACAGCGCGGCAAGCGCATCGTGTCGCGCATCGATCTCACCCTCGACATTCGAGACGATGTGCATGACCTGACTGTAGCGCTCGATGAAGAAGGAATCGGTCACCTTCACTGTGCCGATCTTCGCGACGCGGCCGACATCGTTGCGGCCGAGGTCGAGCAGCATCAGATGCTCGGCGCGCTCCTTGGGATCGGCCAGCAGTTCCTGCGCCAGTGCATCGTCCTCCGCAGGCGTGACGCCACGGCGGCGCGTGCCGGCGATCGGGCGGATGGTGACAGTGTCGTCGCGCAGGCGAACCAGGATTTCGGGGCTCGAACAGACGATCTGGAAATCGGCGAAATCGAGATAGCACAGGAACGGCGCCGGATTGACCCGCCGCAGCGCCCGGTAGAGCGCAAACGGCGGCAATGCGAACGGGGCCTCGAAGCGCTGCGACAGCACGACCTGGAAGATGTCGCCCGCGCGGATATAATCCTGCGCGGTGGCGACCATGGCGTGGAACTCAGATTCGGTCGTATTGGAGACGATGGCGGGGTCCGGCAGTGCCGCGATATCGATGGCGGCCTCCGGAGGCAGGGGGCCTTCCAGCGCCCGCACCACGGCGTCGAGCCGCTCCAGCGCCCGTTCATGGGCGGCGCGCGCCGGAACGCCCGGCTGGTGGCGCACCGGCGTCACGACATGGATTTCGTCACGGATCGAATCGAACACCACCATCAGCGTCGGCCGCATCAGGATGGCGTCGGGCACGCCGGTGCCGGTCTCCTTCGGCTCCGGTAGCCGCTCCATCAGCCGGACCATATCGTAGCCGAGATAGCCGAACACGCCCGCCGCCATGGGCGGCAGCTCGCTGCCGCTGGCGAGCGCCTCGCCGTCTGGTATCGCACTCTCGTCGAGCAAGGCGCGCAGGCTCTCGAATGCCGGTCGGGGATCGGCGAGGAAGGCCTCCCCCAGCGCCGGCCGGCAGACCGAGGCCTCGCCGCGATGGCAGCGCCAGATCAGGTCCGGCTCCAGTCCGATCATCGAATAGCGCCCGCGGACGGCCCCGCCCTCGACGGATTCGAGCAGGAAGGCCGGGCCCGTCGTGGCATGGCGCAGCTTCAGGAAGGCGGCGACCGGCGTCTCGCAATCGCCGACCAGAACCTGCCGCAGCAATTGCGGCGTGCCGGCCTCATAGGCGCTCGCAAAGCCCTCGTGATTC
>QBLV01000013.1:40854-50765 GCA_003241815.1 Hyphomicrobiales bacterium
ATTCTGCGCCAGGGTCATCGTCAGTTCTGAGCGCCGCCGGTGGCGTTGCGGAAGGCCGTCTCGTTGATCGACACCCCGAGCTCCCTCTGCCGCTCGCCGACATACTGGGCGAGAATGTCCTCGCTGACGCTGGCGCCGAGCTGGCGGGCGAAATTATCGGCCTCCTGCGTCGTGCGGGCATAGCTGGGAACGGTCGCGGCATCGACACGGAAGAGGATGCGCTCGCCCCCGACCACGGAGGCCGATGCACTCTTGCCGACGGCGGTGCCGAAGATCGACGTGACGACGTTCGAGGGCAGTTCCGGGCGCTGGTCCTGACGACCGATCTCGCTGGCTTGTTCGGTGGTCAGACCAGCCGATGCCGTCACCGCGTCGAACGTCTCGCCCTTGTCGAGCCGTTCGACCAGTTCGCGCGCCTTGGTTGAGAGCCGCGATGCGATCTCGTCCGCACGCCACTGCGTTTCGACCTGGGCCTTGACCTCGTCGAAGCCCTGCTCGCGGGCGGGGTCGATCTTGCGGACGTCATACCAGACATAGCCGCTGTCGCGGGGCAGGCGGATCGCCTCGTTGTCGACGCCGACATCCGAGCGGAAGATCGCCTGAACGGTCGCATCGCCCCCCGGCAGGGGCTGCTCGACCGTGCCGTCGGGACGGCGCAGGGCATTGTCGATCGGCCCGACGCTGCGCAGCGGCAGGTTCAGCTCTTTGGCGATTTCGGCCAGCGGCTTGGCGGCGGCGCGCTGATCCTCGATTTTATCGTGAATCTCGGTGATCCGGCTCGCGGCGCGGCTGGTGGCGAGCTCGGCCCGAACCTCGGCCGCGACCTCGTCGAAAGCCCGGACGGCTTCGGGCTGAATCACCGTGACGCGCAGCAGCACGGGCCCGAAGGCGCTGGTGACCGGCGCGCTGACGGCGCCCTGTGCCAGCGCGAAGGCGGCCTCGCGCACCACCGGGTCGAAGACCTGCGAGCGGGTGAAGGTGCCAAGCATCAGGTCGGCGTCCGCGACCTTGCGCTCCGCCGCGATGACCTCGAAGGTCTCGCCGGCATCGATGCGCGTCTTGGCGGCCTGCGCCTCCTCGGCATTGGGGAAGGTGATCTGCTGGATCGTGCGGGTCTCGGCCGTGGTGAAGCGCAGGACCTTGATCTCCTCGTAGCGCTCTTTCACCTCGTCTTGCGTGATCGCGCCGGCATCGGCCAGGGACTCGGCGGAGATGGCGAGAATATCGGCGCTGCGCTGCTCCGGCGCGCGGAAGGCGCTCTTGCGCTCGTCGAAGAACGTCTTGAGCTGGGCTTCGGTCGGCGCGGGAATTTCTCCCGCCACGCCCGGCGCAAGCCGCGCAAAGCTCACGCTGCGGCGCTCGTTTCGCAGGCGATGGCCGAGCTCCTGCAGGGCGACCGGCGCAAGCACCGAGCCGACGACCATCTCGGCAATCTGCTGGCGCAGGATTGTGGCGCGCTGCTCGCGGACATAAGCCTGCTCGGTGTAGCTGTTCGAGCGCAGCAATTCGTTGAAGCGCGCCGCCGAGAACGTGCCGGAGGCGTCGCGGAAAACCGGGTCCTCGAAGATCAGGTTGCGGATGGTCTCGTCGGATACCGCCAGCCGCATGCCTTGCGCGGTCTGGTCGAGCACCGATTCCGTCACGAGCCGCGACAGGGCCTGCCGGTCGAGGCCGATCGCGCGGGCCATATCGGGCGTGATCTGGCGGCGCTGCTGGCGCGTCAGCGCCTGGACGTCGTTCTGGAAGGCCGTGCGCATCTGCTCGAGGCCGATCTCGGCCTTGCCGACGCGCGCCACGGAATTGCGGCCATAGCCCTGGAAAATATCGCCGATGCCCCAGATCGCGAAGGAGAAGATCAGGAAGCCGAACAGCACGAAGATGAGCAGCTTGCCGAAGAAGCTCCGACCCGCGTTGCGGATGCCTGTCATCATCATGGAGATCGATCTTTCCTTAGGGCCCGGCGCGGCGCCGGGGTCGCCGTTACCGGTTTTGTTCGGCGCTGCTTATAGGAACCGGAGCGGCAAGCCGCAATCGCCTGTGCGAATTCGTGTTCCCTTTCACGCGCGCAGATCCGCCTTTTCAAGAGATTGCGGCGTGTCGCCGCCATTGCTAGACCCTGAGCAGCGGTTTTTGGAGGATGGACGTGACGCGCAGCATCAGGCCACTGGTAGCCGGCAATTGGAAGATGAACGGGCTCAGATCCGACCTCGCGATCGCGGGCGACGTCGCCAGGGGGTATGACGCCGCCTTGAAAGCTGCCGTCGATCTGGCGATCTGTCCTCCGGCGAGCCTGCTTTATGTCGCCACGGCCGCGCTCGTCGGTTCGCGCATCGCCACAGGCGGCCAGGACTGCAGCACGCAAGGCTCCGGGGCCTTCACGGGAGAGATCTCGGCCGCGATGCTGGCCGACGCCGGTGCGAACTTTGCCATCGTCGGCCATTCCGAGCGGCGCACGCTGCACGGCGAGACCAATGCGACCGTGAAAGCCAAGGCGGAAGCCGCTCAGAAGGCCCTGCTCGTGCCCATCGTCTGCGTTGGCGAGACCAAGGAGGAGCGCGAGGCCGGCAAGGCCCTGGCGATCGTCAAGAAGCAGTTGCGCGGCTCGATTCCCGATGGTGCCACGGCAGCAACGCTCGTCGTCGCCTATGAGCCGGTCTGGGCGATCGGCACGGGGCTGACCCCGACGGCGGCCGATGTCGCGGAGATGCACGAGGCGATCCGCGCCGAACTCGGCCGGCTGCTCGGCAAGGCAGCCGCAGCGGGCGTCCGGCTGCTTTATGGTGGCTCCGTTAAACCGTCGGCGGCGCGCTCGTCGGCGGCGCCAGCCTCAAGGCCGAGGACTTTCTGGCGATCGCCCGCGCCTGCGCCTGAAAGCGCGAAGACCACGCCCTCCATGTAGAACCGCACGCCGACGCCATCGCCGGGGTGGTGCACCCCGCGAGCGCGTGCTATGTGCCGCGCCGAGTGCGGGCCGTCACGGCTCGTCGGTGCGGGCGGCTCTTGGCGGCGGCCGGCGCCATACCCATTTCGTGAGCTTTCGTCTCAGTCTGTCGAGAACATGCAGAACGTCATCATCGTCATCCACCTGATCATCGTGGTCGCGCTCGTCGGCGTGGTCCTGCTGCAGCGTTCCGAGGGCGGCGGGCTCGGCATGGGCTCGGGCGGCGGCGGAGCCGGCGGCTTCATGACGGGGCGGGGCCAGGCCAACGCCCTGACGCGGACGACGGCGATCCTCGCGGGCGCCTTCTTCCTGACCTCGATCATCCTGGCCGTGATGGCCCATCAGGGCCGGGTCCAGCGCTCGATCATCGACGGTGCGCCGGGCACAACCGCGCCTGCCACGCCGACCGGGCCGAGCGCCCCCAATGCGGGCGGCGTCCTCGATCAGCTTCGGCAGATGCAGACGCCCGGCGGCGCGCCTCAGCCGCCGACACCGGCGCCCCCCGCGCCGCAGCAGTAAGAACGAGGGCAGGGGCCGGGTGACCGGCCCTTCTCTTTTGGAGAGGCAGGGCCGTCTTGAGCGCGCCCCTTTCCGTTGTGGACAAGCGTGCCGTGCGGGGACGACCCGCGCAGATGCGCTTAGCGAATCGAAACCCTGGCGTTAAAGGTGGCTCCCCATGACGCGGTATGTTTTCATCACCGGCGGCGTGGTGTCTTCGCTGGGCAAAGGCCTGGCGTCGGCGGCACTGGCCGCTCTCCTGCAGGCGCGCGGCCATACGGTCCGCCTGCGCAAGCTCGACCCCTATCTCAATGTCGATCCGGGCACGATGAGCCCGTATCAGCATGGCGAGGTCTTCGTCACAGACGACGGCGCCGAGACCGATCTCGACCTCGGCCATTACGAGCGCTTCACCGGGCGGCCCTGCAACCGGGGCGACAACATCACCACCGGCCGCATCTACATGGACATCCTCACGAAGGAGCGCCGGGGCGACTATCTCGGCGCGACGATCCAGGTCGTCCCGCACGTCACCAACGCCATCAAGGAGTTCATCCTCGACGGCAATGAGGGCTATGATTTCGTCCTGATGGAGATCGGCGGCACGGTCGGCGACATCGAGAGCCTGCCCTTCCTCGAGGCCATCCGCCAGACCAACCAGCAGCTTCCGCGCGGCCAGTGCATCTTCGTGCACCTGACGCTGCTGCCCTATATACCCACCGCCGGCGAGCTGAAGACCAAGCCGACGCAGCATTCGGTTGCCGAACTGCGCTCGATCGGCATCCAGCCCGACATCCTGCTCTGCCGGACCGACCGCGAGATCCCGCGCGAGGAGCGTCGCAAGCTCGCTCTGTTCTGCAATGTCCGCGAGACCGCCGTGATCGAGGCCCGCGACGTCGCCTCGATCTACGACGTGCCGCTGTCCTACCACGCGGAAGGCCTCGACAACGAGGTTCTGGCGGCGTTCGGAATGGATTCCAGCCAGGAGCCCGACATCTCGAACTGGCGCCGCATCTCCGAGCGGGTCAAGAATCCCGAGGGCGAGGTCACCATCGCCATCGTCGGCAAATATACCGGCATGAAGGACGCCTATAAGTCCCTCATCGAGGCGTTGATGCATGGCGGCATCGCCAACCGGGTCAAGGTCAACCTGGACTGGATCGAGTCGGAGGTCTTCGAGAAGGAGGACCCGACGCCGTTCCTGGAGCATGTCCACGGCATCCTGGTGCCGGGCGGCTTTGGCCATCGCGGTGCCGAGGGCAAGATCAAGGCGGCGACCTTCGCAAGGCAGCGCAAGGTGCCCTATTTCGGCATCTGCTTCGGCATGCAGATGGCGGTGATCGAGGCGGCCCGCTCGCTGGCGGGGATCGCCAACGCCAATTCCAGCGAGTTCGGCCCGACGGACGAGCCCGTCGTCGGCCTGATGACCGAGTGGATGCGCGGCAACGAGATCGAGCAGCGGGCGGCCGACGGCAATCTTGGCGGCACGATGCGGCTTGGGGCCTATGCCTCGACGCTGGCGGCTGGCTCCAAGATCGCGAAAATCTACGGCACGACCGAGATCTCCGAGCGCCATCGCCACCGCTACGAGGTCAATATGGGCTATCGCGACCGGCTGCAGGCTCAGGGCATGAGCTTCAGCGGGCTTTCGCCCGACGGGCTGCTGCCGGAAACGATCGAATATCCCGACCACCCCTGGTTCATCGGCGTGCAGTTCCCCCCCGAGCTCAAGTCGCGCCCCTTCGAGCCGCACCCGCTGTTTGCGAGCTTCGTCGAGGCTGCGGTGGTACAGAGCCGGCTGGTGTGAGGCGGGGAGGGCGTGGGGCTTGGGGCTGACAACGCGCCGGTTTTCCCACTCCTGCCGGTAGGAAGCGGACATTCCGCTTGACGATGAATGTGGGTTGCGGCACGCGTCGCACGACATGCTCAGGAACCAGAAATCTTGTTGCCGACGCCGACGCAGCTGCACCACAGCGGCGGCTCTTCGAGTTGCGCGTCGATCGGCATCCTTTCGCGTGATAACGGCCTCTCCGTAGGCTCATTCGCCGAATTGGCCCTCGGCCCGCGTTCCTGAACCTCCGCAGCCCCCGGCTCCGGGGGTTTTCTTTTGCCCGAACCCCAAAAGGACACCACCATGAGCATTCGCGTGGGCATTGTCGGCATCAGTGGCTTCGGCGGCGGCGAGGCGATGCGCCTGATCGCGAGCCACCCGTCTTTCGAGTTGGTCTACGCTGCGGGCGAGAGCAGCGCCGGCAGTCGTTTGGTGGATCGCTTTCCCGGTGTGCCGGCCAAGCTGGCGGGACTGGTGATCGAGAAGTGGGATCCTGCGACCCTGCCGAAGCTCGATGTGCTGTTCGCATCGCTGCCCACGGGCGCCTCGGCCGATGCTCTGGCTCGCGTGCCCGAGGACGTGAAGATCGTCGATATCGGCGGCGACCATCGCTACGTCGAAGGCTGGACGTACGGTCTGGCCGACGTCTGGCCAGCCCGGATCGAGGGTCGGACCCGTGTGGCCAACCCCGGCTGCTTCCCCGCAGCGACGCTGATCGCGCTGGCGCCGCTGCTGGCCGAAAAGCTGATCGAGCCCGGCAACATCGTGATCGACGTCAAGACCGGCATCTCCGGTGCCGGCAGGGGCGGCGAAAGCAAGTTCGGCTACGCCGAAAGTAACGAGAACTTGGTGCCCTATGGTCTGCTCAAGCACGTCCACATGCCCGAGATTGCGCAGACGATCGAACGACTGAGCGGCGGCAGCGCAGCCGGTCTGGTGTTTGCGCCGCATCTGGTGCCGATGACCCGTGGCATTCTCGCCACCATCTATTGTCGCGGCATGGCCACCACGGGCCAGTGCTTAGACGCTGCGAGGCAGTTCTACGCCGGGCGCTCGTTCGTCCGCGTGACCGAAAAGCCGCCGCAGACCAAATGGGCCACAGGCTCGAACCTCGCCTTCGTCAGTTATGCCGCCGATCCCGAGCGCAACCTGGTGATCGCGATGGGCGTAGTCGATAATCTCGGTAAGGGAGCGGCCGGCCAGGCGGTGCAAAATGCGAACCTGATCAGCGGCCTACCAGAAACCACGGGGCTTGACGGCGTACCTGTTTGGCCATGAGGAAGGCGGGCCTCCAGACAGCTAGTCAATCCGCTTCATAGGCCGCTCAAGGCCGGAGACGGCATTCTCCCGTCAGGTCCGCCCTTGTGGCGACCATCCACGTCTTGCGAGGCCGACGGCGGGTAAGGGGCTTGCGTCGAAGGGCTTCGCACAGTCGTTCGCGTGTGAAGACGTGGATGGTCGGGACTGGCCCGACCATGACGGGGAGGATGTCAGAAAGAAATCCCCGCCGCTTCTTTCTCACCCTACGATGCCCGCACCTCATCCCCGAGGGGCAGCCATCCGGAAGGCAAGCCGACGGCCGGGATGAGCGCGGCGCCTGCGGCCAGCCTTGCAAGCTGGACTCGGGAGGCTTCGGGGCACCGCCCTGGGGGTACTACGGCCCCTGTGCGAGGAGCTCGCTGGAAAGGTCTTACGGCTCACGCCTTCGTCCCATGCTCGACTAGACGCGACAACCCGATGAGGGGAACTGGCGTCGAAAGGGATCGCGGCGGAGGCTGGCTTTCGACCCCATAAGCGCGGCCCGGAGACTTAAGAACGCCGATAAGCGGAGCGCCACGGGGCGTGCGACGGGTGGCTCAATCCCGTCGCGCCGCGACCTGGCTCAATGGTTGCGGCCCTTATACCTCGCGCCTCGCGGCGCTCCGCTGCCCCTCTTTGAAAGCCGCCGCGCGAGAGCGCTGGCGGACGAAACCACACGCCGTCATCCTTCATTCGGCTGATGCGTTGACCTATCGTTACGCCAATGGTCTCATCAGATGACATTCACCGGGACCGGGGGCGGGCGGCATGGCGATCTCGATGGCGGGGCTGCCCGCATTCCTGCTTTATTTCGCGCTCGGCGTAGCGCTGATCGCCTGTTTTGCTGCGGTCTATCTGCGGATGACCGCGCATGACGAGATCGCGCTGATCCGCGGTGGCAATCTCTCGGCGGCCATTGCGCTCGGCGGCAATGTCGCCGGTTTCTCGGTGCCGCTCGAAAAGGCAATCGCGCAGGCCAGCAGCATCCCCGATCTGGTGCTGTGGGCGCTTGCCGCGATGATCATCCAGTTCGGCGCCTATGGGCTGGCGCGCATCCTGATCCCCGATCTGTCGCGCAAGATCGAGGAGGATCGCCTGCCTTCAGCGGTGATGCTGGCCGTGATCGCTGTGATCTCCGGCACGCTGGCGGCTGCCAGCATGACGGCCTGACAGAGGAGGCGGGCATGAAACGCTCGACCCAGATCGGCCTGGCGGCGGCGGGTGTCGTCCTGGTGGCGACGATATGGGCGAATTCCGGCGACGACACGCAGGAGGACAGCCTCGTCTACAACAACCTCGCCGAATGCCGCGCCGCTGGGCAGCTCTCATCGACCCAGTGCGAGCAGCGCTTCAACGAAGCCTCGGCCAACCATCTGCGCGACGCCAAGAAATTCACCAGCACCAGCGCTTGCGAAACCGAATACGGCGCGGGCTCCTGCCGCAGCGCCGTCTGGAACGGGGCGCAAGTGATCGTCCCCGCGCTGGCCGGGTTCATGCTCGCCCGCAGCCTCAGCCAGGGCGGCGGCGCGGCGCAGCCCCTGTTGCCGCCGACACAGCGAGCCTGCCCGCCCGGCAGCCAGGCGCAGGAATGCCAGCAGGCCCGCTCCTCATCGAGCAGCGGCGGCGGCTATGGCGGCAGTCGGTCATCGTCGTCGCGCGCCTATTCGACGACCTCGGGCGCCGCCCTCGTGGCGCGCAGCGGTACCGTCAGTGGGGCTGTCAGAACGACCACGACCTCGCGTGGTGGGTTCGGCTCGATCTCGCGCTCGTTCTCATCCTCGTCGTCGTCCTGAGATGCGCCGCATCGCCCTCGCTCCGCGTCCCGACTGGCAGGCCCAGGTCGAGCGCCTTGGCTTCGCCTTCCACACCATCGACGGCGAAACCTATTGGGACGAGAGCGCAGCCTATGCCTTCACGCTGGAGCAGATCGAGCGCGACATCGAGGCGCCGACCGAGGCGATCGAGCAGCTCTGCTTCGCCTTCATCGAGACGGCGCTTCGGGACGACGAGATCCTGACCCGACTCGCCATCCCGCCGGCGCAATGGGACTTCATTCGCGAAAGCTGGCAGCGCGGCGACCGCAATCTCTATGGCCGGCTCGATCTCGCCTATGACGGCAAAGGGCCGGCCAAACTGCTGGAATACAACGCCGATACGCCTACCGCTTTGTTCGAATCGAGCGTCGTGCAGTGGGACTGGCTGGAACAGGCGATGGCGCGCGGCGCCCTGCCGGCGGGATGCGACCAGTTCAACTCGCTGCATGAGCGGCTGATCGCGGCCTTTGGCCATCTGCGCGAGCCCTCGCCCTACCGTTTGCACCTCGCTTGCGTGCAGGACAGCAACGAGGACAAGGGCACGGTCGACTATCTCATGGATTGCGCCGTGCAGGCCGGCCTCGACGCACGCTTCAGCTTCATCGAGGAGATCGGCTTGCTCTCGGACGGACAATTCTGCGACGGCGCCAACCAGCCGATCGAGACCCTGTTCAAGCTCTATCCCTGGGAATGGCTGTTCCGCGAGCGCTATGCCGGCAACCTCGCGACCTCGCGCTGCCAGTTCATCGAGCCGCCCTGGAAGGCCATCCTTTCCAACAAGGGCCTGCTTGCCTGCCTCTGGGAGATGGAATCAGGACACCCCAACCTGCTGCCGGCCTTCTTCGAGGATGATCCGCGCTGCGCTAGCCTCTCGCCCCGGCGCGTCCGCAAGCCGCTCTATTCGCGCGAGGGGGCCAACATCACGCTGATGGAGCGCGGCACCGTCCTCGACAGCGACGACGGGCCCTATGGCGCGGAAGGCTTCGTCCTGCAGGATGCCGCGCCAAACCTGTTCGGCTCGGCCGGGCACTATGCCGTGCTCGGCTCCTGGCTCGTCGCCTCGCAGGCCTGCGGCCTGTGCATCCGCGAGGACGCCTCGCCGATCACCAAGAACACCTCGCGTTTCGTGCCGCATTATATCGAAGCATGACCGGAGCGGCGGCCTCCACGCATGACCCGGGCCTGCCGACCTGCTGGAGATGACGGCCCGAGCCTGCCGCAAGCGAGCCAAAGCCCATGCCTGACGCCACCATGCCTGTCACGACCATCGCCTCCGCCCCGCGCGGCCTCGACCATCTCGTCATCGGCGTCCGCGATCTCGACGCGGCCGGCGCCTTCTATGAGAGCTTGGGCTTCACGGTTGGCGCGCGCAATCGCCATCCCTGGGGCACGGAGAACCGGATCGTCCAGTTTCCGGGCTCCTTCCTCGAACTGATCACGATCGGCGATGCGGCTGCGATCGTGCCGCCGGCGCCGCGCGTGTTCTCTTTCGGAAGCTTCGTTAGCGAAGCGCTGAAGCGGGGCGAGG
>QBLV01000140.1 GCA_003241815.1 Hyphomicrobiales bacterium
CAAAAAGGTCGCCAACAGCCGCGCCAGCGATTCCGGCTGGGAAGAGTTCTGAGCGAACCCAACCTGATCGGACGATCTCTCCCGGGGTCTGGACCGCGACGCGGTTCAGGCCCCGATCATGTCGAGGCCGGGGCCCCCGCGCAGCCGGGCGGCGTCCCGCAGCGGCGGCGCGCCAAACAGCCGCCGATACTCCCGGCTGAACTGCGCCGGGCTCTCATAGCCGACGCGGAAGCCGGCGGAGGCGGCATCGAGCGCCATGCCGAGCCGCCGGGCCTCCTGCAAACGCAGCTGCTTTTGATATTGCAGCGGGCTCATCGCGGTCACCGCCTTGAAGTGCTGATACAGCGCGGACGGGCTCATGCTCGCCTCCTGCGCCAGCGCCTCGACGCTGAAGGCCTTGTCGTAATACCCAGCCCACTGCGACCACTCGGCTGTAGCGCCTCGTGCAGAGAGCTCCGACCAAAAGGCCGACGCTGAGAAGTGGGCACGCTCCCTTGAGTCAGAGCTCGATCGCTGCGGCATGCTGCCAGACACCCGCGCAGCTGAATCTACGACACTGGGTCGATCCTGGAGCGATACCTGGTCGAGGTCTCGCCGAAGAAGCGCAGCGCACACACCGAGATCTCGCGGATCAAAGCTCTGTTGCGGCGACCGATCTGTCACCGGACGCTCGCGCTGCTCTCGACGGTGGATCTCGCCACCACGATCGCGCCACAACCAACAAGCCCATGCGATGTTTAATTGTCCCTGTCCGGTCAGCGTCGAATCAAAATCTCCGACTGCGTCGGCCAGTCGGCCGAATGCAGGCACCGACAAATGAGATAACTAGAGAATAAGAGCCGGCGCCCGGTATGGGCTCAATTCTCGATGATCACTCGGGCGATCGAAATATCGTTCGGGGTAACTCGTTTGCAAAACCTTGGGCGCGGTCGAGATGGTTTCTCATACCCTCCCATGCGGCGTGTGCGTCGCCGGCGAGGATTGCCCGGGCGATCGACCGATGCTCCCGATTTGAGAGCGTCAGCGTCTCCGGCGTCAGCATTCCACTCAATTGAAACATGATCAGAGGCAGTTGCATCTGCCGACACAGCACGGCAAGCTGCTCGTTGCCGCTAGCATCGGCGACCGCCTGGTGGAAAATCCGGTTCTCATTCAGATAGGTCATGCCAATATTGCGCGGCGCCTCGCTCCAGATTGGCGCGACAGCCTGTTCGAAACGCTCCCTGACGCCAGGCAAGTCGATATTCTCGCTCGCCAGCCGCGCCGCGAGCACCTCAAGCGCGCCGCGGATCTGGAATAGCTCCTGCGTTTCCTTGTGTGATAGCCGTCTAACTATCGCGCCCCGGTTGGGGATACTTTCGACCATGCCCTCGGCCGACAGCTTCCGGAACGCCTCGCGCAAAGGTCCGCGGCTGACCCCGAGTTCGGAAGTAAGATCGGACTCGATCAGTCGCTGGCCGGGTGCGTAGCGGCCGGCGAGGATGCCATCCTTGAGATGCAGAAAGACGCGATCGACCGTGCCGCCACGCGTGCGGCCAAGCGTGTCTATGTCGAAGGTCTCGTTGCTGACGGGAGGGGCTAACATACCGGCATCTTGCATGGCTCGGGAGTCTTGACAAGCATTTGCCCTCCAATATTGTCCTACAGAATTGATGGTCAAAAAAATGACCGCATCGGAAACCCAAGGAGCGATTGAGATGAGCATCCGTTCGCAGCGGGGCGTGCAATGCTGATTGGCAACGCTGGACCCGGAAAGACATCGATCTGCACGGCAGATGCGGCCAGCATCGAGATCCGCGGGCGTGATCTTGCAGGCGATCTGATGGGCGGGGTCAATTTCACCGAGTTCTTCTTCCTACTCGTTACCGGCAATATGCCGTCGGAAAAGCAGCGCTTCTTCCTCGATGTGTTGCTGGTGGCGATAGCCGAACACGGTCTTACCCCGACAGCGCAGGCGGCGCGGATGACACTGGCGGCAGATCCGGACTGTCTCCAGGCCGCTGTCGCCGCTGGTATCCTCGGCTGCGGCACGGTGGTGCTTGGAACCTCGCAGCTCTGCGGAGACATGCTCGTCGCGGCCCAGGAACGCGTGGCGGCAGGTGAGGACCGTGCTGCAGTCGCGCTGGACATGGCAACGGCGATCCGGGCGCGGCGCGGCAAGCTGCCGGGCTTCGGCCATCCGATCCATCATCCTGTCGATCCGCGCACGCAGCGAGTGCTGGCGCTCGCCGAACGCGAGGGCATCGTCGGCCCCTATATCAGCCTCGCACGAGCCTTCGAGCCGGCCGTAGCGCAGGCCTGGGGCCGGCCGATGCCGATGAATGTTTCCATGCCGATCGCAGCCGTCCTGCTCGATCTCGATTTCCCGCGCGCGATGATCAAGGCGATACCGATTCTGGCGCGAACAGCCGGCGTCCTTGGACATCTGGCGGAAGAGCAAGAGCGGCCGATCGGCTTCCTGATGTCCCACCTCGGCGAGAGCGGCATCGCCTATGAGCGCGAGGGAGCAGACGCACCATGATGTTCCAACCCGAGATCGAAAGCCTGCCCTGGGCCGAACAGCGCGCCGTCGACGAGCCCGCCTACCGCAAGCAACTCGACTATCTCTTCGACAATTCGCAGTTCTATCGTGACAAGCTGGGCGAGGCCGGTTTTCGGACGGCCGCCTCCGCCGGCGCGCTCGCCGACATCGTGCATCTGCCCTTCACCGAAAAGGACGAACTGCGCGCCAGCCGGTCGGACGCCAACCCGATCGGGACACACATCGCCGTGCCGCTCGAAAAAGTCTGCCGGGTCTTCTCGACCAGCGGCACGACCGGGATTCCGAGCTATATCCCGCTGACGCCGAACGATCTCGAGCGCTGGGTCCTGACCTCGTCGCGCTCCTATGCGGCGGCGGGCGTCCAAGCGGGCGAGCGCATCGTCAGCACCTATAATGCGGGACCATTCGTCGCCGGCGCGGCGCTCGATGCGTTCAATCGCCTCGGCCTCTGCCATATCCCGGTCGGCAGCGGCAACACGGAGCGGCTGATGGCAGCCGTGAAACTGCTCAACCCGCAGATTCTGGGCTGCACGCCGTCCTACGCGTTCCACCTGTCGGAATGGGCCAAGGAGCGCGGTATCGACCTCAAGCAGAGCTCCGTCGAGCACATTCTCGTCGCCGGAGAGCCCGGCGGCGGCGAGCCGGCGATGCGCGGCCAGCTCGAGGAAGTTTGGGGCGCAAAAGTGACCGAAGCCATGGGCATCGGCGATATCTCGGTCTCGCTCTGGGGCGAATGCGAACATCAGAATGGCATGCATTTCAGCGGCCGTGGCTTCGTCCACATCGAGCTGATCGATCCCGAAACCGGTGCCTCCGTGCCAATGGAGGACGGGGCGACCGGCGAACTCGTCCTCACCCATCTCGCGCGAGAGGCCGCCCCGCTGCTGCGCTTCCGCACGCGCGACCACGTCATGTTCTGGAACTCGCCCTGCCCCTGCGGCCGGACCTCGCCCCGCGTGCGCTGCATCGGCCGCACTGACGACATGCTGATCGTGCGCGGCGTCAATCTGTTCCCCTCCGCCGTGCGCGAAGTGGTCAACCGCTTCGCCCCGAAGGTCAGCGGCGTCATTGCCGTTAGGCCGAAGCTCAAGGGTGTGAAGCAGGAGCCGCCCCTACCCGTCGTGGTCGAGCTGGGCGAAGGCGTCGAGGCCTCGGCCGAGCTCGCCGACAGCATCCAGAAAGAGATCCGGGCAGTCCTCGTGGTGAATGCCGCCATCAGGTTGGTGGCGAAAGGCGTTCTGCCGCGATCTGACTACAAGTCGAAGATTCTCGATTTCAGCGACGCTGTGTGAACCGACGGTTTTCAGGGACCAACAAGAAACGACCAGCCTAAAAGACCATCAGGGAGGATAAAAAAATGAAACTCAGACATGCCGTGCTGGGCGCCCTCGCCGGGCTCCTGTCCGCCGGATCGGCGCTCTCCGCCGAATTCGACCTCAAGATCTCGCATATGTTTCCGCCGACCCATTTCATCCAGACGCTCGTGCTGGAGCCGTGGGCGAAATCGATCGAGGAAAAATCGAATGGCCGGGTCAAGTTCCAGATCTTCGCGGCCGGCTCGGCGCTCGGCGACGCCACGCGCCAGTTCGACCAGGTGCGCGGCGGCGTGGTTGATATCGCCATCGGCATTCCAGCGATCCCGCGCGGCCGCCATCCGCGCTCGACGCTGATCGAACTGCCCTTCACGATCAAGACCGCCGAGGCCGGCACCAAGGCGCTGACCGAACTCTACGACCAGTATCTCAAGGACGATTTCCCGGGCACGGTCGCACTCTCACTGACCGTGACGGAACCGAGCGCGATCCACACCAAAACGCCCGTGGCCGATCTCGAACAGCTCAAGGGGATGCGCCTGCGCGCGCCGACGCCGAGCGTCACCGCCATCCTGAACGCGCTCGGCGCGACGCCGGTCGGTTTGCCGCCGACCCAGATCTACGAGAATGTCGAGCGCGGCGTCGTCGAGGGCAACGTCATGCCCTGGGGCCCGGTCGGCGCGTTCAAACTGCATGAGGTGCTGAAGAACCACCTTAATGCACGCCTCGATGCGGTCGCGATGTATACGTTAATGAACGAGCGTCGCTACACTTCACTGCCACCGGACATCAAGACGCTGTTTGACGACAGCAAGGTCTTCTTCGCCAAGAACTGGGGCAAATGGTGGGCTGACACCGACCAGATCGCGATCAACGCGGCCAAGAAAGCCGGCAACACGATCCGCGACCTGCCCGACGCTAGCCGCGACGCCTGGCGCGGCCGGCTGCAAAAGGTGGTCGACGACTATGTCGCCGAACAGGACAAGACCGTGCCCGGCTCGCGCAAGATCTACGACGCGATGGTGACGTCCCTGACGAAATACGAATAATTACTGCAGTCCTGCCGCAGGCGGGCCGGTGTTCGTAAACCCGGCCCGCCATTGCTTTTCCCCGATCCGGATCACCACATGACCAGGGCAACCAAATTGTTGGCGCTGGGAGGCACCTTGGCCTTCCTCGCGGCGGTGGCGCTGACCATCGTCGACATCGCCTTGCGCAGCGTCAGCACCGGCACGGTGAAGGGCGCGGTCGATCTCGGACAGCTCTGCGTGATGATCGGCGCGATGCTGGCGATCCCCTATGGGTTCATGACCGACCAGCATGTCGCCATCGACCTGTTTACCGGCAGGTTGCCGGCAAAGGTCCAGGTTGCGCTGCGGGTTTTCGCCGCCCTGCTCGGGGCCGTCTTCCTGGCCGGCGTCTTCTGGTTTTCGCTGCAGCAGGCGCTGATCGAGATGGCCGGCGGCGACCGCAGCCAGACCATCGGCATCCCGATGGGCTGGTATTGGGTGCCGTTTTTGGCCGGGATCGGTCTCTCGGTCTTCAGCCTAGTGGTGGTCGGCTTCGATCTCTTGCGCAACGGGGTGCCCTCGTCCCGTGTCGAGGAGGCTATCCATTGAGTCCCGCCGCCATCGGATCGGTCGGGATATTCGCACTGCTGGCGCTGATTGCGCTTCGCGTCCCCGTGGCCATCGCCATGGGCGTGGTCGGCATCGTGGGCGGCGTCGCCATCAACGGCTGGTTCAGCCTCGGCTTCGTGCTCGGCTCGCAGCCTTTCGTCACCGTGTTTCCCTACACGCTCTCAGTCATCCCGCTGTTCGTGATGATGGGCGCTTTTGCCGCGCGGGCGGGTCTTTCGGCGTCTCTCTTCGGGTCGCTTCACGCGCTGATTGGTCATTGGCGCGGCGGGCTCGCGTCGGCCACGATCGGCGCCTGCGCGCTGTTCGGCTCGGTCTGCGGCTCCAGCCTCGCCACCGCCGCCACCATGGCGCGTGTCGCGATCCCCTCGATGCGCGCCGTCGGCTATGACGACCGGCTGACGGCGGGTGCGGTCGCTGCCGGCGGCACGCTCGGCATCCTGATCCCGCCGAGCATCATCATGGTCATCTATGCGATCATGACCGAGCAATCGATCGGCCGGATGTTTCTTGCCGGCATGGTGCCAGGCTTCATGGCCGCCGGGCTCTATATGCTGACGGTCTACCTGATCGCCCGCCTACGCCCGGAGGCCGCTCCGCTCTCGCCCCGTCTCGACGGAGCCAGGCGGATCGAGGCGTTCCGGCAGATGGGCCCGGTCCTGCTGCTCTTCGGCTCGGTGATGGGCTCGATCTATCTGGGCATCGCCTCGCCGACGGAGGCCGCAGCCGTCGGCGCCTTCGGGGCGATCGTGCTCGCCGCGTTTCGCCGAAAGCTGACCTGGGAAATCGTCCGGGAATCGCTGATGGAGACGGCCGTGACCACCGGCATGATCTTCATGATCCTGGTCGGAACCTCGATCCTGCAATTCTTCATAGAGACGTCGACGCTGCCGAACATGCTGCTCGACGGCATCAACTACCTGCAATTGCCGCCGCTCGGCGTGCTGGTCCTGATCCTGCTGGTCTACATCGTGCTCGGCTGCTTCCTCGACAGCCTCTCGATGATGCTGATCACGCTGCCGATCTTCTTTCCGCTGATCGTCAAGCTCGGCTACGATCCGGTCTGGTTCGGTATCCTGGTGACCTCGGTCGTCGAGATCGGGCTGATCACGCCGCCGGTCGGAATGAACCTGTTCGTGATCGTCGCCGTTTCCGGCACGATCAAGTTCGAAACCGCCGCGGCCGGCATCGTGCCGTTCTTGATGGCCGATTTCACACGGATCATGCTGCTCATCGCCTTCCCGGCGATCACCCTGTTCCTTCCGCACCTTCTGATGGGTTTATCATGACAGCAACGCTTGCCGACCGCCTTAAGCAGCCCGGGTTGCTGGTCGCGCCGGGCGTCTACGACATGGTCTCGGCACGCCTTGCAGACGCGCTCGGGTTTGAGGCGCTTTACATGACAGGCTTCGGCGTCGTCGCCTCGCATCTTGGCCTGCCCGACGCCGGGCTTGCGACCTATACCGACATGGTCGGACGCGTGCGGCTGATGGCGGAAGGCGTCGCCGCACCGCTCATCGCCGATGGCGATACTGGATATGGCGGCCTGCTCAACATCAACCATACGGTTCGGGGCTATGAGGCGGCCGGAGCCGCCGCCATCCAGCTCGAGGATCAGGAGTTTCCAAAAAAATGCGGGCATACGCCCGGCCGTCGTGTGGTGCCGCTTGCCGACGCCGTCGCCCGGGTCAAAGTCGCAGTCGAGGCGCGCAATTCGAAAGATTTCCTGATCGTTGCCCGAACCGACGCGCGCACCAGCCTGGGCTTGGACGAAGCGCTTAGGCGCGGCGAAGCCTTCCTCAAAGCCGGCGCGGACGTCCTGTTCATTGAATCTCCCGAGAGCATCGAGGAAATGCGGCAGATCGGCCGCGCCTTCGACGCGCCGCTGCTGGCTAACATGGTCGAGGGGGGCAGGACGCCGATCCTGTCCAAAGCGGAGCTCGAAGAACTCGGCTACAAGCTCGCGATCTTTCCCGTCTCTGGACTGCTCGCAACGACGGCGGCGCTCCATTCAGTCTTCGCGACGATCGCGAATGACGGGTCCACCAAGCACTTTGGTGGTGCTCTCCACCCTTTTAACGATCTCGCCAAACTGATGGGCTTCGAACGTGTCTGGGCGTTTGATGAAACTCATGCAGAGAGAGAAAATGCGAGTGAGCGCAGATGACCTGATATTAATGGCTAATCTTTTAACCTCCGGAATGGGCAAAATTCCGCAACTCTGATTGGCCTATGTCCACGACAGAGCATTGCCTGAGCAAGGCAGTTGAGATCGACTCGCCTACGTTCGGAAGTCCTTGATCCTGCAGGCTGCACTCTCTCCCTGACAGTGCGCCGTGAGTGCCGCGGCACAATCGCGCCACATCGGCTCCGGGATTTCCTGTGCCGCGTCCGGAAACCTCCTTGGCTCCGACCACCTGGCGTCCTCTACAGAAAGGACGAACAGGGACAAGACCGCAATGGCGACCATCAGAAAGCTCCGAGGCCGCTGGCAGGCGCAAGTGCGACGGCGCGGCATGGCCCCTCGCGCGAAGAGCTTCGACCAGAAGACCGACGCCGAGAGGTGGGCCAGGTCGCTTGAATCAGAACTCGATCGCTGCGGCTCGATGCCTGACACACGGGTCGCTGAATCGACCACGCTCCGCGAGATCCTCGCGCGATACATCATCGAGGTTTCGCCCCGCAAACGGAGCGCCGCGACCGAAATATGTCGCATAAAGGCGCTGATGCGTCGCCCGATCTGTCACCGGACGTTGAGCCTTCTCTCGACATCAGACCTTGCCACGTATCGCGACGACCGCTTGAAGACCGTCGCGCCGGCGACCGTGACAGAAGAGCTGAACTCGCTGTCGCACGCGATCGACACCGCACAAAGAGACTGGGGCATTCACCTCTACAAGAACCCCTGCAAGCTGGTCCGACGTCCCGTTGCTCCCAAGGGTCGCAATCGCCGTCTTGTAGCCGATGAAGAACAGCGCCTGCTGGATGCCGCCGACAGCGGTCGCAACGAGGTGATGCGCGACTTGATCATCCTCGCGATCGAAACCGGCATGCGTCGGGGCGAGCTGCTGTCGCTCGACTGGGCTCATATCAGCCTTGAGAGCAGGGTCGCGCACCTCCCATTGACCAAGAATTGATCCAGCCGCGACGTCCCACTGTCCAGCCGCGCGACGATGGTGCTCCAGCGGCTCCGAGAGAGTCAGGGAGCGTCGTCGTCGGGTCGTCCGCTACACCACGTCCCAGAGCGCAGTCGTCCAAGCGTGGGGTCATCTGTGCGGGCGCGCTGCAATCACAGGTCTGCACTTTCATGATCTGCGACACGAAGCCGTTTCGCGGTTGTTCGAGTGCGGACTGAACGTGATCGAGGTCGGAACGATTTCGGGTCACAAGGAGCTCCGAATGTTGTCGCGCTACACCCACTTGCGCGCGTCTGACCTAGTCTCTCGTCTGGGGTGAGAAAAGACGAAGTCCCAGGTTCACAAGTCTGACGCCTATAGGATGCCGCCTGGGTTCCAGGGGCCGCTCCAACTATCCTGGAAGGTGCGGTCCGTAGATTTATCTACCGATCCTGCCGCAGGCCAATCGTCATCTGACCAGAGCAGATCCACCCGCGCCGAACTTTTGACCATCGGTGAGATCGCCGAAGAGGGACTGCCCGCGCGTGCCGTCGCTCAACCTTACGATCGCAGATCCAGAAATGACGTCCGGAGTGCGGGTCACGGCCATCTGCCCGATCTTCCCGTTCGAGCACTTGCCCCCCGAGCAAGCGCTGGGCTCATATCCTGGACCTGGTAACGCTCGAACACCGAGCAGTCGATTGTCCTCAGCCCCTCGGTGCTGAGAGACGTAGAGCTCCCGAGTCCGGCCGGAACTGCAACCATTAAGCGAGATAGATGTTTACATATCCCGGATAGATTGGTTGCCGATGTAAACATATCGCACGGAGGGACGGAGGAATCGTCAATATCCTTCGAAAAGCAATCGCGGGTTGAGCCCAGATTGGCCCAGAACGCACCCGAATGTTTACACTAAGTTTCCCTTATGTTGACAGATTACGTTCTTTCTTCGCTTTTTTGCCAGTTCGCAACATTGTGACCGGCACCAGAAACCCTCTTTGCTGAAGGTCGCTGCAGTCGATAGTCATGGCCACCGCTGCCGAGCGCCTTCGCATCAGTGTCTTTGAGCAGCGCAATCAACGCCAACCTCAGTCATCGGCGAAATCCCTGACGAGCACGCTCTGAATATGTATTCGCGTTGCGTTTCCCCCCAAAGATCCTGGCAGCGTGGGCCAGTTGCCCCGACGCCACCTCGGAGAGCTCAGAGCCGGATGCCTCCTGAGCCTGATCGAGAACTGGTGGTGGTGGGATGAGCTGGGCTGAAGATGTCGTGATGCGCCAGCTTCGTCTCATAAGCGATGCCATGGTGCCCGCAATCCTCCGTCCTGATCCCACGAGATTGCGCTCGACCCTGGTGGAGGTCTCGAAGTCCTAGGAAAAAGCGACTGCTGGGATGGGGATGCCTCTTGTCGCCACCGGGATCCGAGGTCCAAACCTCCTCAATCAGGCACATAGATCGATCTATCGGTCATGATGGCTTTTTAAGACTGCAGCAGCATCGCGGGTTCGTAGCCCGCTATAACTCGCAGCAAGCGTTCAATTTACCCCTGACACCAAGACGGGCCATTTTGGCTCGATGGAGAGCCTATGATTATTTCCAAGTTAAAGATGCACGCGCGGATCGACGATCTTGTCGCGCTGCGCCGCCTGCTGCCTTCCAACGACTTCGGCTGCGAATCCGCGCTCATGACGACGAAGTGGTTCGGCTATCGCTTTATGTCACCGGTGGAGGCAATGAATGAGTTTGTCAGGATCTATAACGTCCGCCTTCATAGGTTCCTCCGCTTTAACGCCGATATCGAGATTGCCGAGCGGGTGCAGGGAGTGCGGCCCGGCATCCCGAGTAAGCGTTCGTCAGTCTTCACGCAGCTTTGGCGCGCCCGGCAGAGGGCTGACACCCTAGCAGTCCCTTACGATATCTTGTTCGATTTCGGCTTTGAATTTGCAAGTCGGCGCAAGCGTCGCTGGACGCCGTTGCCGCACCAGGTCTTTGCCACCGAGACCAATCACGAAGTGTGGTGTGACAAGTTCGTTGAATTCGCCGAGGCACACTTGGACCTCTATGTTCGTCGGCTCGAGCTGCCGCACTATAGGATGGAGCACTTTCGCGGCTTGCCGGCCCAGGAGCAGTTCCGGGAAGTGATGAACTCCGAGCTCACGTTCAGCTTGTCAACGGCGGTCGGATTCCAGGCCAGGGTGGCGGAGTAAAAGCAGGCCAGTGGCGGCATGGGGGGACGATATGCAAAGGGCCCCGATCGGGGCCCTTTGCATATCGTCGCGATCGTTTCGGATCAGCCTGGGGTGATCTCGCCGGTCTCGGGATCGACGTGTTCGGCGGTGGCCTGGTTTTGCTCCGCCGCGGCGAGGCTGC
>QBLV01000141.1:0-2675 GCA_003241815.1 Hyphomicrobiales bacterium
AGGTGGCCCGTGCAGATGGCAGGCATGTCCGCTTGCAGGCATTCCGGTCAATGTCCCGTCCGCGCAACGTTGTGGTGGCTAACGCCCTACGGCTCGATAACAGGTTCCGGGATCTGCTGCCCCCTTGAATCGACCTTTGCTGCAGGGGCCAATGTGACGATTGTCCCGGGCTCGCTTCGGTTACTTTCATGAAGACGGCTGCGCGCTAAGGCGCGCGCCGGCCTTGCGCGCGGTTATAATTAGGCAGCCGCGATGAGCGCCATGCGCTCAGGATTCATCAGCCTGACACCGTCGGGTACGATCAGGATCGTCTTGTCCCGGGCCAGCTTTGAACGCGGCGGTGGAAGCGGCACGCGCAGGTGATGCCGGCAAGGGCTTTGCCGTCGTCGCGTCTGAAGTGCGCACGCTGGCGCAACGATCGGGCGAAGCGGCTAAGGATGTGAATCGGCGCGATTCAATGACCATGCCATGCCATTTGATTTGCACGGCTTATCGTGCCGATCGGCATCAAAACCCCGCGCCGATCCACAGCCAATGATTAAAATTGATCAAAAGCAGGGAATTATCGTCGCTTCTTGAAGCGGGGTGCGAAGCCATTATCGGCTGCGAGCTGGTAGGTCGCATTCCCGGTTCTCTCGGCCCGGCGCCGGGGTCCCTGTTACGCCTGTAGCCGAGCCAAGGGCGACCCAATGTCTCGGCCGTCACGGTGCGGGTGTGAGATGATTTCCGATGCAAGCCCTCGAACGGCTTGTGCCGTGACGTTTGTTGGATCCGGCAAACCCGCAGCGCCATATCGGGAGTAGATTTCGTCTTGCTGTGGCGTTCGCAGGGAGCCAGCCATCGCCCAATTCGGAAACAGCCTTCGATCCTGTTGCGCAAAATGTAGCAAGGTAATGCGGCTGTGACGCTGGTCTCGTTCTACGCGCTTGAACGTAGAATATGTCTCTTGTCTGCCACCCTCCAATATCTGTAGGAAAAACGTGTTATCGAACAAAAGGCAGCCAGTGATGTTGAGCAGAACGTTGTTGGCTCTGGACGTTTCAAAGATGTCACGATATGCTTTCAAGCTTTCGCTATGCTGAGCATATACGATATTGCGCGAGCAATATATGAGCTGGAAAATTGGTGCATCCGCCATTGCGCGCCCCATACCAACCTGTCCCAAACGGGACAATGATCGTGCGCGCTTAAAAGTTATCAAATCCCTGGTGGATTGATTCCAACGTTTGGTGCCCGCGCCTGACGGCAGCGATGATCTCTTCGGGATCAGCCCTCCATACAAACGGCTTTGGCAGTTCGTTGTGCTCCTTGATGAAGCGGTTGATGGCGGCCTGTAGATCGACGACGGAGTGGAAGACGCCGTTTTTGAGCCGCCGCCTTGTGAGCTTGGCGAAGAAGCCCTCGACGGCGTTGAGCCAGGAGCATGACGTGGGCACGAAGTGGAAGCTCCAGCGCGGATGCCTGTCGAGCCAGGCTCGCACTTTGGGCTGCTTGTGGGTCGCGTAGTTGTCGAGAATGACGTGGACGGCCTTATCGGCGGGAAGCTCGGCTTCGACGGCGTTGAGGAAACGAATGAACTCCTGATGCCGGTGGCGCTGCATGTGGCGCCCGATGAACCGAGCCATCAAGGACATTGAGCGCGGCAAACAGCGTGGTCGTGCCATTGCGCTTATAATCGTGCGTCAGGGTCGCCCCGCGGCCGCGCTTGAGCGGAAGCCCTGGCTGGGTCCGATCGAGCGCCTGGATCTGGCTCTTTTCATCGACCGACAGCACGATGGCGTGGGCCGGTGGCGAGACATAGAGCCCGACGACGTCGTGGAGTTTCTGGGGGCACCTCAAGGTTTGTTCGCTAAACCGCGTTATCCTGGACGAAGCATGAACATGACTCACGCTGCCTGTCTGAGCCGTGCTGCCGGATCGTTTAGGGGGCGATAGCTGTCTGGGGCGACGTCGTCGGGGCGCTCCCATAGGTAGTCGCCGGTCAAGCCGACATGGGCCCAGCCCATCGGGGAGACGTGGGTGAGCAACGTTTCGGAGGCGGTCTCGCCTCGGCTGCGAAGATGATCGACGGCGCGTTCGAGATAGAGCGTGTTCCAGTAAGCGATGGCGGCGATGACGAGGTTCAGCCCCGAGGCGCGATGGGCCTGATTCTCCAGGGTTCGATCCGAGAAGCGCCCCTGTCGATTGGCATAGACGGCCTGCGCGAGCGCGTGGCGGGCCTCGCCCTTGTTCAGCCCGGCCTGGCACGCCCGACGCTGAGACGGGTGTTCCAGCCAGTCGAGCGTGAACAGCGTGCGTTCAACGCGCCCAATCTCGCCGAGCGCGAAGTCCAGGCGGTTCTGACGCTTATAGGCGCCGAGCTTTTTCAACATGGTCGAGGGCGCCACGGCGCCGACCTTGATCGACGCGGCAAGGCGGACGATGTCGTCCCAGTTCTCGGAGATGATCTCGGTGCGGATCGGTCGCCCGATCAGAGCTTCCAGGCCCTTATATCCTGAAGCCGGCTCGATCGTGCCGAGCCGGCGGTCGGCGAGATCACGGAGGCGCGGCACGAAGCGCAAGCCGAGCAGGTGGCAGAGCGCGAAGACGTGGTCCGTCGCCCCGCCGGTATCGGTATAATGAACCTGCAGGGCCAGTGCGCTGCCATGCAGCAGCAGGCCATCCAGGACATAGGG
>QBLV01000141.1:2685-5220 GCA_003241815.1 Hyphomicrobiales bacterium
AGGAAATAGGGCGCTTCGCCCGCCGTCGCCGAGATGACGCGCGAATGGAACGAAGCGAAGTGGTCGGAGAGGTGGGTGTAGATCTTCACCCCCGGCTCGCCGCCGTATTTGGCGTTCACCTCGGCCGCACCCGCCCGCTCACGACCGGCCCGGAAGAACTGTCCATCGGAGGACGAGGCCGTACCGTCGCCCCAGTGGCGCGCGAATGGCAGCCGATGATGTGCATCGACGATCATGGCGAGCGCGGCGCGATAGTTTTCCTCCGAGAGATACCAGTTGTGGGTCCAGGCGAGTTGGGCGTAGCTGACGCCCTGGCTGGCGTTCGCCATGCGCTCGAGCCCGAGATTGGTGCCGTCGGCTAGGACGGCGGCGAGCACGGCGTTCGGATTATCATGGGTCTTGCCGCTGCGCAGATCGCGAAAGGCGGACAGGAATCCCGTGCGGGCAGCAACTTCGCGCAGCAGCTCGGTGATCCTCACACGCGGCAACAGCGCGTCGAGCTTGCGATCGAGCATGTCGGCTTCCGGTGGGGTCGCCGGCAGTAGCGGTTTCACCTTCAGCTTGCCGCGCACTATCGACACGCCTTCCAGCTTATCCTGGCGCAGAAGCGTGGAGAAGCGCTTCAGTCGCCAATCCAGCACACGTGCGCGACCTGAGATGTAGGCATCCGCCGCAACACCGATCGGCATGCCTGCGGCGATTTCGACCGCTGCGCGCTTCGGGAGCAGATAGGCGTCGAACCGCCGATAATTTCGCGAACATTCGATCCGGACGTCGCCGGCCCGCAGGCGGTCGCGCAGCGTCGACAGCACGGCGATCTCATAGAGCCGGCGGTTGATCCGGCCGTCATCCTGGCGCACGAGCCGTTTCCATTGCTTGTTCTTGAACGGCAGCGGCGCATCGTCTGGCACATCGCGACGACCCCGCCGGTTGAGTTCGCGCAACGTCCCGACGGCCTGCAGCAGGGATGCTCCACCACCGGCCGCGCGGAAAGCGAACGCCTCGAGGAACGCCGGCGCGAAGCGACGGATCGTGCCGTACCGTTCAGTTGCGGCCGCCAGCATGTCTTCGTCGGCCAGCTCGGCGAGGGCGTCGATCTGGGGCTTGGCGGCGAGGAGCCGATGCCAGCCGACCGTCTCGTCGATCACGGCAAGCGCGTCGGTATCGGCCTCCCGGGCTTCCGACAACGCAGCGATCGTGCGGCCGAACAAGCGCATGAGCTGGCCAACGTCGCGGGTCGTTGCCTGGTAGCGACGTTCCTGACCTCGCCTGGCGCGGCTGAACAGGGATCCGACGAGCTTGTCGAACATGTCGATCGCGGCATCCACCAACCGCATCTCAAGGTCGACCAAGCTCGCGACGAGGGTCGCACGGCGCCGGTTCGTCGAGTAGTCGGAGAGCAAGAACGCCGGCGCCGCGGCGCCTTCGCGCACGAACTGCCGGAAGCGGTGCTCGTGAACCGCCGACATGACGTCGTCGGCGGAGATGCCCATGGCGCGCACGAAGGCCAGGCGATCCAGAAGGTCGTTGATGTTCGTCGTCGAGGGCGATTCCGGCATGTCGCGCAGCCAAGCGAACCGCGTCGAGTTCAATGCACCGTCGTTGACCAGGAGGGCATCGACGCGGTTGAGCTGCTCGGGCGCCAGTGGAGCGACCAGGGCCTCCGCGGCTTTGCGTCGGACGCGAGCACGCCCGGCCAACCCGGCTCGCTCGATCGTGTCGGGGGCTGGAAGAATGATTTTGGCTGACCGCAAACCCTCGACGACGCCGCGAACGATCGGTTCGCCCTTGTCGGTCGACCACGCGGCGACGGCGGCGAGATCAAGAGCGAGCGGCACATCGGCGCGGATGAAGGGCCGCAAACCGAGATAGCTGGAGAGTTCGCCGGCGTGATCGAGCCGGGTCTGGGTGCGACGGCTATAGTCACGAAAGGCTGCCGCCGTCAGCCCGAGCTGATGAGCCAGGTAGGTCAGCAGCGCTTCAGGCACCGCCTCGCCGGCGCGCAGGCCGAAGCCCGGATATCGCAGGAGGCAAAGCTGGACGGCAAAACCGAGCTGATTGCGACTGCCGCGTCGATCAGCGGCAAGGTCGAACTCGGCGGGCGATAAGGTGTATGCCGGATGAGTTCGCTCTCGCCCTCCGGGATGCCGAAGAGGCGTCCGCGCTCGTCATCGGTCAGCAGCTCCCGCCGCGCCATGTCGGCCATCCTCCTCAGGGAGAGCCGACCCTAACCCGCTCCGCGAGCCTCGCCGAGTCCGTTCAGTTCGCATTTGTCACACAATTAACAGCTCAATGCGTTTGCAGACCTTTGACAGAGTGACGGGATTAGTGACACGATTCTCCGATCATCAAGCCATCGCAGCAGCGCTCGGATAATCGGCCGTTTGCGTGACGGCGCCGGAAAGGGAACAGCTCGTGTTGATCGGCTACATGCGCGTGAGCAAGGCGGACGGCAGCCAGGTCGTCGATTTGCAATCCGATGCGCTCGTGGCTGCCGTCCGCCTTGCTCACGCGCATGTAGCCGATCAACACGAG
>QBLV01000141.1:5230-10848 GCA_003241815.1 Hyphomicrobiales bacterium
TCGACCAGCTCTACACCGATCGTGCGTCCGGGAAGCGCGACGACCGGCCGGGTCTGGAGGCCTGCCTGAGATCGCTGCGCGACGGCGACACGCTGATGGTCTGGAAACTCGATCGGTTAGGTCGCAACCTCAAGCACCTCGTCGATGTCGTGCAAGCGCTCAACGGGCGCGGCGTCGGGCTGAAGGTGCTCACCGGCCAAGGCGCCGCGATCGACACGACCACGGCGAACGGCCGGCTGATGTTCAACTTCTTCGCCGCGCTGGCGGAGTTCGAGCGAGAGCTGATCGTCGAGCGCACCAATGCTGGCCTCGCCGCCGCGCGAGCCCGCGGGCGCAGCGGCGGCAGACCGTTCAAGATGACGTCGGCGAAACTGCGATTGGCGCAGGCGGCGATGGGTAAGCCCGAGACCAAAATCGCCGATCTGTGCACCGAACTCGGCATCACCCGCCAGACGCTTTACCGCCATGTCGCGCCCACAGGCGATTTCAGGCCAGATGGAGAAAAGTTGCTCGCCAGCAAATCCAAATCGCCGCGTTCCCGATCCGTCCAACTAAACGCGGTTTAGCGAACAAACCTTGAGGTGCCCCCCAGCTGATGGACGTCCTGGAGGATGGGCCAGAGCTGAACGCCGTAGCCTGCCATGAGGCCCATGGCGCGCTCGACGGGGGCGAGGTTGCCGAGCGCCGCGAATTCGTCGAGCAGGTACAGGACCGGCTCGATCGACGCCACGGACGCGGTCCCAGCGCCTGGCGGAGCCGGGGAGGGCGCTCGCGCCATGTCCGACAGGCTGCGCGTCACCATGAGGCGCAGCCAGCGGGAGTAGGTCGCGAGCCGATCGGGCGGGAGCACCAGAAACACGGTGGCGGTCCTTCGCTTCAGATCGGCGAAGGAAAAATCGCTTCTCTCCAGCACGGCGGTCATGCGCGGTGAATCGAGGAAATGAGTATGGCGCTGCGCGGCCGAAAGTACGCCGGCGGCCTCGCGATCGGATTTGCCGAGATGGCGGTTGGCGGCGCGCGCGACCAGGCCGCCTGCGGCTGATGACGTCTGCATACGCTTGAGCAGGGCGGTGAAGGCTTCGGGCGCGAGCGTGAGATATTCCCGCAGAGTGGCGAGGTTACGCCGCTCGCGCGGTTCGTCGGCGGCGATCGACAGGATGACGCCGCCGATCAGGGCCTTTGCTTCCTCGTTCCAATGCGCCTCGCCGCCTTCGCCTGGCGCATCGAACACGAGCGCGTCGGCCAGCGTCGCAGCCTCTTCCGCGACATCGATGTCGTCGGGATCAAGATGCTGCAGCGGATTGAAGGCAGCCGAGGCGATGCCGGTGACGCCGAACGGATCCAGCACATGAACCTTGCCGAAGCGATCCCGGGCCCGCGCCGTGACCTTTGCGTTCTCACCCTTGGGGTCGATGCAGATCACGGAGCGGTCGGCGGTGAGGAGGTTTGGAATGATGGTGCCAACGCCCTTGCCGGTGCGCGTCGGCGCCATCGTGAGAAGATGGGCGGGTCCGTCATAGCGCATCAGCTTTTTGGTGATCGGATCGCGGCCGATCAGCAGCCCGGTCGTGCCACGCGACAGCGCCGTGACCTCGTTGTCATTGGCGAAGCGGGCCGAGCCATGGGTCTCGTCATCATCGACCATGCCAAAATGCTCGATCATCGGCTTCATCACGAAGCGCGCCAGCGTCATCAGCCCGAGCAGGCAGGCGAGCAAGTTGCCGGCGAGATGGAGCCAGGAGCGGGCCATGCCGATCGCGTCCATGGCGAGATGGACGCCGAAGAGCAGGACGAGCGTGACGAAGCCGGCGATCGCCCCGACCTTGGCGACATAGTGGATCGCGGCAAGAGGTCCGAAGACGGCGCAGCCGAGCGCCCAGAGCGGATCGCGCCAGGCGGCGCGCAACATGTTCACAAATGCGATGCGCGCCAGCATCAGGCACGCTCACCCACGGCGACAGGATCGCCAGCAGCCTGAGACGCAGCCGCAGCCTTCTCGGCCGTCGATAGTTCGATCAGGTCGGGGAAGAGCGTTCGGTCGCCATCGCGGGTGAGGAAGCCCGGCAGCTCGCGCTTCAGCCAGGCCCGCAGCCGATCGACGAACTCGGTATCCTTGCTGGTCTCGAGCCGCTGCAGCACGAGCGCCCCGAGCAGCACCTTGCGGCGGGTGTCGTTGGCGCGCTCCTGCTTGCCCAATCGCGCCTGAAGGGTTTTGCGCTGGGCATCGAGCTGGGCCAGCCGCTCCTCGATCGATCGTCTCGCCATCGGGCGTCTCCATCAGAGTGAGCGCCGCAACCTAAAGACGCAATCCCCGCAGGCCAACCCCAGTCGCAAAGATTGGAACGGTTAGAGCCTCGCCAGCATGACGCGTCATGCCAAATCCGTCGCGTATCGGCCTAGCACAAAGCGTGCCGCGCGCGGACCACGCGGAGCGTCAGGATCGCAGCGGATGAGGCTTTAAGTGCGCACTTACGAGTTGTTGCATAACTCAGCGCCTGTTACCTTGGTCGCGAAACTGGATTTGCGAATTGGCGATCTACCATCTCAGCATGAAGCCGATCAGCCGTGGCGCCGGCCGCAGCGCGGTCGCGGCTGCAGCGTATCGCGCCGGAGAGCGGCTGACTAACGAGCGCGACGGGATCACGCATGATTTTACCCGGCGTGGCGGCGTCGAGCATTCGGAGATCGTGCTGCCGCAGGGTATCGATGCGGATTGGGCTCGGGATCGTTCGGCGTTGTGGAATGCCGCCGAGGCGGCCGAAAACCGGAAGGATGCCCGGGTGGCGCGGGAGTTCGAGATTGCGTTGCCCCATGAGCTTTCTGCCGACGAGCGTCTGGAGGCGACCAGGGTCTTCGCGCAGGGGCTGGCGGATCGCTATGGGACGGCGGTCGATTTTGCGGTGCATTCGCCACATGGGGAGACCGATGTCCGAAACCATCATGCCCATTTGCTGATGACGGTGCGGGCGGTCGGGTCAGAAGGGTTTTTGGACAAGACCACGATCGAGCGTGAGAACAAGTGGCTTTTGTCGCAAGGGCTGCCGACCTCGTCGATGCAGATGCGGGAGATCCGTCAGTCTTGGGAGCAGGTGGCGAATGAGCGGCTGGCGCGGGCTGGGCATGATGTTCGGATCGATCATCGCTCGCATCAGGAGCGCGGGCTCGAGATCGAGCCGACCGAGCATATGGGGGTGTTCGCCACCCAGATGGAGCGGCGCGGGGTCGAAGTGTCGCGGACCCGGCTCGACGGGGATGCGGCGCGGCGCAACGCCGATCTGATCGCGGAGAAGCCCGAACAGGTTCTTAGTGTCATCACAGGTGAGAAGAGCGTGTTCGATCGGCATGATGTCGCTCGCGCCCTGCATCGCTCGATTGACGGGGCGGAGGCCTTTCAGGATGCGTTCGCGAAGGTGATGGGCTCGGAGGCTTTGGTCGAGCTTCAGGCGGAGCGGGTCGATCAGAACGGCGAGATCACGCTGGCGAAATACTCGACCAAGGAGATGCTGGCGCTTGAGCGCGGCATGGCGGATGGCGCGCTGCGGATGAGCGAGGCGCGCTTGCATGGGGTCGATGGGGTGAATGTCGATGCGGCGTTGGCCGTTCAGGATGATGCGATCCGGCGTTCGGTTGCGGCTGACACGGCCGGGCGGGTGGCGCGGGGGTCTTTGTCGGAATCCGATCGTGATTCTGCGATCGAGCGGGCTGGCCTGAGCGACGAGCAGCGCCGGGCGGTGGAGCATGTCACCGGCGGAGAGCAGATCGCGGCCGTGGTCGGATTGGCCGGCGCCGGCAAGAGCACGATGCTGGCTGCGGCGCGCGATGCCTGGGAGCGGCAGGGATATGCGGTCCATGGCGCGGCGTTGTCGGGCAAGGCTGCCGAGGGGCTGGAGGAGGCGTCCGGGATCGGCTCGCGGACGCTGGCGTCATGGGAGCATGGCTGGAAGGCCGGACGCGGCGAGCTTGGTCCCAAAGACGTCATGGTGATCGACGAGGCCGGAATGGTCGGGTCACGTCAGCTATCCCGCTTTGTGGCCGAGGCCGAGCGCACGGGCGCAAAACTCGTCATGGTCGGCGATCAGGAGCAGTTGCAGGCGATCGGGGCCGGCGCGCCCTTTCGCGCCATCGCGGAGCGGGTCGGGTTTGCCGAGCTGCAGGACATCCGCCGGCAGCGCGAGGACTGGCAGCGGGAGGCGTCCGGCAACTTTGCACGGCATCGGACGGGCGAGGGTCTCAGCGCGTATGCCGAGCGGGGCGGCGTCCGGTTCAGCGCGACGCGCGACGATGCGCGGGCGGCGATCGTTGCCGACTACATCGCGGATGCGGCCGAGCGGCCCGACGGCTCGCGGGTTGCGATGGCGCATCGGCGGGTGGATGTGCGGGAGCTCAATGCCGATATCCGCACGGCGCGGCAGGAGCGCGGCGAGCTGGCGCGCGGGGAGGGCGATCAGGGTCGGTTGGGCCGCGAGCACGTGTTCGAGACGAATGACGGCAAGCGGGCCTTCGCGCCCGGCGACCGGATCGTGTTCCTGGAGAACAACCGCGAGCTGGGGGTGAAGAATGGGATGCTCGGCACCGTCGCGTCGGTCGACGAGGGTCGGATCGCGGCGAAGCTCGATGGCAAGGGGCGGGATGGCGCGGACCGGACGGTGACGGTCTCGACTGAGAGCTACGGCGCGATCGACCATGGCTACGCGACGACCATCCACAAGACGCAAGGTGCGACCGTCGATCGGTCGTTCGTGATGGCGTCCGGCACCATGGACCGGCACCTGACCTATGTCTCGATGACGCGCCATCGCGATCAGGCGACGCTCTATGCCGGCCGGGACGAGTTCAAGGGCGGGATGGAGTCGCTCTCCGCACGGCTTGGCCGCGACGGGTCGAAGGAAACCACGCTCGATTATGCCCAGGGGTTTGCCGAGCGGCGCGGGATCGCCGAGCGGTTCGGGGTGAAGAGCGAGATCGAGGTCGGGCGCGGCGGCGACGGGGATGCGCGTCGGCGGGAGGGTGGTGAAAAACAGCGCGGAGATATTGCGCGGGATTCCGGGGCGAAGGATCCGGCTGCCGACCGGCGTGGTGATCGCGGTCAGGCGCAGGAGCGTGGCACCGGTGGCGAGGGGCCTCAGCGGGCTGGCGTGGCGGCCGAACCGCCGGCGGCGAAGCGCAGCATGTTTGCCGGTCTTAAACTTGGGGCAGGGCGTGGCGAGCCGCAGGAGCGGCGTGAGGCCGCGTCGGGGCCGAAGGGCGGTCGTAGTCCGGAGGCGGGGGCTCAGGGCTCGGCTACGCCTCGGGAGCAGCTTCTGGCGGCCGTCGAGGGCTATGCCCTAGCTTATCAGGACGCTGCCCGGATGCGTGCGGCGGAGCTGCCGGTTCTTCCGCATCAGAAACTTGCGCTCCGGTCGGCCGGGGCGGCCATGGACACGGCCCGGCCGGGCTCGACGCAGGAGCTTGCTGCCGTTCTCAAACATGAGGGTCTGAGCCAGCGGGCCATGGCCGATCTCTCCGGACCGGAGCGCGCCGCGCAGCTCGTCGCCGGGATGGACCGCGAGCGGCAGCGGCAGGTTCAGCGCGACGTTACCGAGCGGGGCGTGGAGCGCGGTGGCGGGAAGCAGGATCGG
>QBLV01000142.1 GCA_003241815.1 Hyphomicrobiales bacterium
ATGACGGGCTCGCCATCCGCTCCGCCACCAAGGCCACGGCCAAGCTGCTGGAGGCCGCGACCAAGCTGAAGGTCATCGGCCGCGCCGGCATCGGCGTCGACAATGTCGAGATTCCCGCAGCCACCGCGCGCGGCATCATCGTGATGAACACCCCCTTCGGCAATTCGATCACCACCGCCGAGCACGCCATCGCCATGATGTTCGCGCTCGCCCGGCAGATCCCCGCCGCCGATATCTCCACGCAAGCCGGAAAGTGGGAGAAGAACCGCTTCATGGGCGTCGAGATCACCGCCAAGACGCTGGGGCTGATCGGCTGCGGCAATATCGGCGCGATCGTCGCCGAGCGCGGCATCGGCCTGAAGATGCGCGTCATCGCCTATGACCCCTATCTCTCGCCCGAACGCGCGGTCGCGCTCGGCGTCGAGAAGGTCGAGCTGGAGGACCTGCTCAAGCGCGCCGACTTCATCACGCTTCACGTGCCGATGACGGCGATGACCAAGAACATCCTCTCGGCCGAAGCGCTGGCGAAGACGAAGAAGGGCGTGCGGATCATCAACTGCGCGCGCGGCGGGCTGGTCGACGAGCAGGCGCTGGCGGAGCTCATCACATCCGGCCATGTCGCAGGCGCGGCCTTCGACGTGTTCTCGGTCGAGCCGGCGGAGACCAATCCGCTCTTCGGGCTGGAGAACGTCGTCTGCACGCCCCATCTCGGCGCCGCCACCAACGAGGCGCAGGAGAATGTCGCGCTGCAGGTCGCCGAGCAGATGTCGGACTACCTGCTGAAGGGCGCGATCACCAATGCCGTGAACTTCCCCTCGATCTCGGCCGAGGAAGCCCCGCGCATCAAGCCCTTTGTCGCGCTGGCGGAAAAGCTCGGCTCGTTCCTCGGACAGCTCACCGAGGCGCCGGTCAAGGGCATCCGCATCGAATATGAGGGCGCGGTCGCAAGCCTGAACCTCAAGGCGATCTCGGCCGCCGCCATCACCGGCGTGCTGCGGCCCTTCCTGCCTGAGATCAACATGGTCAACGCCGCCATGGTGGCGAAGGAAAAGGGCATCGTCGTCGAGGAGATGACGCGCGAGGTCGCCGGCAATCTGGAGAGCGTCATCCGCATCGTGGTGGATGCCGAGGACATGCCGCGCCATGCGGCCGGCACCGTCTTCCAGGACGGCAAGCCGCGCATCGTCGAGATCCGCGACATTCAGGTCGATGCGGAATTCGCACCCCACATGCTCTATGTCCGCAACGCCGACAAGCCGGGCTTCATCGGCCAGTTCGGCTCGCTTCTGGGCGCGGCCGGCGTCAACGTCGCGACCTTCGCACTCGGCCGCGACAAGCCCGGGGGCGACGCGATCTGCTATGTCGCCGTCGACGAGGCGATCTCCGACGAGCTGCTGGACAAGATCCACGAGATCCCGATGGTCAAGCGGGCGCGACGGCTGAGGTTCTGACGCGATGAAGTTCGCAGGCCTGCGCGCCATGGTCGCGTCCCGGAAGGACGCGGCCATCGCGCCGATCAAGTTCGAGGTCCGTCGCGACGAGGAGGCGGGCGTCTGGTACGCGGTCGCGACCGACGACAGCGGCATCGTCACAGAAGCCGCGACGATCGACGCCCTCCGCGAGCGGCTGAATCAGCTCGTGCCGGATTTCCTGGAGCTGGATTGCGACTGCCCGATCGAGCTGGAGATGTGCAGCGACGAGCTCGCCTTCGGCTCCTGCGAGCTGCCGCCGCGCTGATGCCGCAATCGCCCTCTCCCGTGCGCGCCGCTCACAGGAGATGCCCATGCCTCGCTTCGCTGCCTTCGCTTTCGCCTGCCTTGCCGTCGCCGCCGCTATTAGGACAGCGCCCGCTCTCGCCGACTGGGACAAGGCCAGGCTCGACCGAGAGATCGCCGCGATCGAGAAGCAGTCGCAAGGCCGGCTCGGCGTCGCCCTGCTCGACTTGAGGGACCGCAAGACGTGGTCGCATCGCGGCTCTGAATCCTTCCCGATGCAGAGCGTGTTCAAGCTGCCACTGGCGATCGCGGCCTTGCAGGCTGTCGAGGCGGGTCGGTTCAAGCTCGACGACAGGATCACGATCCGCAGGAGTGAATTCTCGCTCTATCACAGCCCGCTCGCCAAGGCGTTCAAGGGCGAGAGCAACGACTACGCCCTGCGCGAGCTGATCCGGCTGACGGCCGCCGAGAGCGACAATACAGCTGCCGACAACCTGATGCGCCGGATCGGCGGACCGAAGGTCGTGTCCGACATGCTGCGCGCAGGGGGAATCGTGGGCATCTCGGTCGATCGCTACGAGCGCGAGTTCCAGCCCGAGGTCTTCGGCCTGCCGGGCTTCGGCTGGGACAAGGTCGTCGACGAACCGGCCTATCGCAAGGCGCTCGCCGCACTGGATCCGAAGAGGCGGCAGGCGGCGCTGGCCGCTTCCTTCAAGGACAAGCGCGACACGGCGTCGCCGAGCGCAAGCGTGCTCCTGCTCGAAGCGGTCGCGCAGGGCAACTGGTTGCGCGACCCTTCGCACAATTCCCTGATCGAGAAGCACATGCTCGACAATGCCGGCGGCCGCGAGCGCGTCCGCGCCGGCCTGCCCGCAGGCTCTCGCTTCGCCCACCGCACCGGCGCCGGCCTGACCATGGACGGCGTCAACCACGCCACCAACGACATCGGTCTCGTTACGCTGCCAAACGGTCGCGTCTTCGCCATCGCGGTCTATCTCGCAGGGTCGAGGGCCGATGCGAAGACTCGCGAGGCCGCACACGCCGCCGTGGCGAAGGCTGCGGTCTCGGGATTGCGCTGAGGTCCGACCTCAGTGCGGGTGGCAACCGATTTGCTTGTCACCGGACGCGTTCGCGTGAGGCCAGCTCCGCAGGCCTCGCGCGACGCGCAGCTCCAACGACGGATGAACGGATCATCATGAAACGACGCAGCCTCCTTCTGGGCGCCGGTGCCGTCATTGCCGGCAGCCGGCTCGCAGCTCCGAATATCGTCCGTGCTCAGGGCACCAACGCGATCCGCTTCGTGCCTCAGGCGGACCTGCCCAATCTCGATGCCGTCGCCGGCACGCAGCTCGTCGTGCGTAATGCCAGCCTGCTGGTGTTCGACATGCTCTACGGGATCGGGGCCGATCTGGTGCCCAAGCCACAGATGTGCGAGGGCCACGAGGTCTCGTCCGACGGCAGGACCTGGACCTTCAAGCTCCGGCCCGGCCTCACATTCCATGACGGCGAACCGGTTCTGACGAAGGATGTCATCGCCAGCATCATCCGCTGGATGCCGCGCGACGGCATGGGCCAGATGATTCAGTCGCGCCTCGACGCGCTGGAGGCGATCGACGACCGCAGCTTCCGCTTCCGGCTGAAGCAGCCCTTCCCGAAGCTGCTCTACGCACTGGGCAAGAGCAACACGCCGCTGCTCGTGATCATGCCGGAGCGCATCGCCAAAACCGACCCCTATACGCAGATCAAGGAGTATATCGGCTCCGGGCCCATGGCCTTCAAGCGCGACGAATGGGTCTCCGGCTCGCGCGCCATCTTCCAGAAATTCGCCGGCTATCAGCCGCGGCAGGAGAAGAGCGACTGGCTCGCCGGGGGCAAGTCGATGAAGGTCGAGCGCGTCGAATGGCTGACCATGCCCGACCCCGGCACCGCCGCCAGCGCGCTCCAGAACGGCGAGGTCGACTGGTGGGAAAATCCCATCGCGGACCTCGTGCCGCTGCTCGCCAAGAACAAGGCGCTCAAGGTCGGCATCGCCGATCCGCTCGGCAATGTAGGGGCGATGAGGATCAACCATCTGCTGCCGCCCTTCGACAACAAGCTCTGCCGCCAGGCGCTGCAATGGGCAGTCAGCCAGACCGAGTACATGGAGGCGATCGTCGGCGAGGACCGCTCCTTGTGGAAGGAGATGCCGAGCTTCTTCACGCCGGGCACCTCGCTCTACACCGAGGCCGGTGCCGAGCGCCTCAAGGGCCCGCGCCAATACGACAAGGCGAAGGAACTGCTCAAGCAGGGCGGCTATAATGGCGAGAAGGTGGTCATGCTGGTCGCCACCGACGTGCCGATCACCAAGGCCCAGGGCGACGTCACCGCCGACATGCTCAAGCGCATCGGCATCAATGTCGATTACCAGTCGCTCGACTGGGGCACGGTCGGCTCGCGCCGCACCAGCAAGAAGCCGATCGCGGAGGGCGGCTGGCACATCTTCTTCAGCTGGCATTCGGGCGTCGATTGCATCAACCCGGCTCCCTACAAGGGCGTCAGCGCCAGCGGCGACAAGGCCTGGTTTGGCTGGCCCAACAATCCGCAAGTCGAGAAGAACATCGCCGACTGGTACGAGGCCCCCGACCTCGCCGCCGAGAAGAAGGCGATCGAGGCCGTCAACCGCCTCGGCATGGATGAGGTGACCTTCATCCCGACCGGCTTCTTCCTCGGTCATTCCGCCTGGCGCAGCACGCTGACCGGCGTCGGCCAGGCGCCGTTCCCGCTGTTCTGGGATGTCGCCAAGGCCTGATCGAAGCCGAAACGAACCGAAGACGCTGGCGGCGGCGGCAGGTGATGGCCGCCGCCACGACGCGAGGAGGTTTTACCGCCGCCCGGATGCAGGATCCGGATCCGCCGGCGCCTTACGCCGCCCCAGCCGTTCGGCGATGAAGATCCCGCTGAGCACCAGCAGCAGCGCCAGGCCGTGATAGGAGGCGACCTGCTCGCCGATGATCGCGACCGCCAGCACCGGCGCGAAGACCGGCACGAGATTGACGAAGACGCCGGCCCGCCCAGGGCCGATCAGCTCGACGGCCCGCAGAAAGGTCAGTTGCGCGAGGATCGACGGACCCAGAACCACGAAGGCCAGGATGAGCCAGCCCTGCGTCGTCGGCCAGAAGAAATGCCCGGTTGCGATCTCCAGTCCGAGCAACGGCAGCGAGAACAGGCAGGCGAAGCTCGCCACGGCAACGAAGAAGACCAGGCTCGGGATCGCCGGGCGTTGGCGGATCGCAACCGTGTAGCCGGCATAAAGCATCGAGGCGAGGATCATATAGAGGTCGCCCATCGCGAAACTGAGGGTCGACAGCACGTGGATGTCGCCACGGCTCGCCGTCACCGCGACGCCGAGCAGCGTGACGCCGACGCCCAGCGCCTGAAGCGGCGCGATCGGCGTGCGATAGGCGATGAAGGCGCCGATCAGCACAAAAATCGGGATCGCACCCTGCAGGATGCCGATATTGATCGCCGTGGTCGAATAGCCGGCGATATACATCAGCGCGTTGAAGACTGTGAAGCCGAACAGGCCCATCGCCGCGATGAAGCGCCAGCGCTGGCGCAGCACCGGCCAGTGCTCGACGATCTGACGCCGCAGCAGGAGCGGCATCACCGCGCAGACAAAGACCCAGCGCAGCGATGTCAGCGCCATTGGCGGGATGTTGCCGACAGCCAGCCGGCTCGCGATCGAGTTGCCGGCCCACATCAGCATGGTCAGCACCAGCAGCGGATAGGGGTTGCCCCAGAGGCGCTGCGGCCACGTTCTGGCTGCGGACACAATTCTGATTGGTGACAACGGCACGGCCTGCTCGATTGACGGGCATCTGCAATAGCCTTGCGCGCGCTTCCCGTCATGTGGGATGAGGCGCAGTGTTGCCCGGCGCCCGGCGCATCCCCCCTGCAGCAGATGTTTCGCGACCCTTTGCCCATGATCGACGTGTCAGCCCGCCCGCTCCGCCTTCTCTTCGTCGACGGCAACACCCGCGACCAGCGCGAAAGCCATGCCGCCGGCTATGGCACGCAACCCGCGCAGGCCTATGCGAACGAGATCGCGGCGATCGTACCTGGCGCCGTCACCGATATCTGCCTGCCGGCCGACGAGGGATCGAACCTGCCCGACGGCGCGGGCCTGCAAGACTATGACGGCATCTTCCTGACCGGCTCGGCCCTGCACATCTACCAGCTCGAACCCGCCGTCACCCGACAGATCGATTTGATGCGCGCGATCTATGCCAGCGGCACGCCCTGCTTCGGCTCCTGTTGGGGCATCCAGATGGGTTCTGTCGCGGCCGGAGGCACGGTCACGCGCAATCCCAGGGGGCGCGAGGTTGGTTTCGCGCGCAAGATCACGCTGAACGAGGCCGGCCGCGCTCATCCGCTGCTGGCCGGGCGTCCTGCCGCCTTCGACGCACCGGCGATCCATCTCGATACCGTCGCGCAACCTCCTCATGGCACGACCATCCTGGCCTCGAATGCCTACAGCCAGGTTCAGGCCGCCGAAATCCGCCATGACGGCGGCATCTTCTGGGGCGTGCAGTACCACCCTGAATTTCCGCTGCGTCAGGTCGCCTCGATCATGCAGCGGATGGTGCCGCTTCTGATAGAGGAAGGGTTTAGGGCCGACGAGACCGCCGCCCATGACTGGCTGGCCGACCTGCGCACGCTCGACGCCGATCCGGCACGGCGCGATCTCGCCTGGGCCCACGCCCTCGATGCCGAGGTCCTGGAAGACCAGCGCCGCGTCACCGAGTTGCGCAACTTCCTGACGCACCGCGTCCAGCCCCAGGCGAGCGCGCGCGGACGGGCGTGAAGCATCGAATTGCGTGCATCGCCCCCGGAATTGCTCGTTCAATTGGCAGATTATCACTATATTTAATTCAATTTTAAACAACAGCCCGCGAAATGGAACTCGTTCGCGGAGGGCCGCGAAGCCTTTCTAACCTTCGCCAACCCTGCGGCAGCGGCGATGCCTGACCATTTCCAGCAAAGCGGCGCTCATCGCTAGCCGCAGACAAAGGCAAAAGCCTTGAAATCGATCCGCATCAAAATCATCGCGATCCTGGCGATCATCTCGCTCGGCGCCGTCATCTCCTCGGCTCTCGGCCTCTGGGCGTTGTCGCGTTCAAGCGACCTCAACCAGCGCTCCTCGGTCCAGGCCGACCTGGCGTTGATCACCGACCGGATCAACGGCCATGTGCTGGGCGTCGTGATGGACGCGCGCGGGGTCTACATGTCGAAGGCGGCCGCCGATGCCGAACCCTTTGCCAAAGGCATGGAAGCCCGCTTTCCTCAATTGCGCGCACTGGCTGCGGATCTGGTTCGGATTGCGCCGGAACACGAACGCAGCCAGACACAGGCGATCGAGCGGGCGATTGGGGAGTTCATCGCCTTCCGCTCCGAGACCATCCGCCTTGGCCGCGAGGTCTCGACGGCGGCGGCCAATGCGCAGGGCAACAACGAGGGCAACCGCGCCAATCGCAAAGCCTTGAACGATCTGCTGGTCGCCTTTGCGAAGACAACCGCGACCGCGTCTGACGCCTTGGAAAAGGAGTCCAAGGTTTTCACTCATATGGCGCAGATCGCGCTGCCGATCGTGCTGGCCGTCACGCTGCTCGGCTCGCTGCTGATCGCACTGTTTTTTGCCCAACGCTCGCTGACGAAGCCTATCCTCGATCTCAGCGGCGTGATGACGGCGCTGACCCATGGCGATCTCAAGGTCGTGGTGCCGCATCTCGACCGCAAGGACGAGATCGGGACGATGGCGCAGGCCGTCGCCGTGCTGCGCGAGAGCAGCGAGCAGGTCGCGCTATTACAGGAACAGGAGCGGACCGCAGCCGTGGCTCGTCAGGCCCGGGTCCAGTCGATGGAGGACGTCGTCTCCGATGTCGGCGAGGTCGTCGCCGCCGCTGCGGCCGGCGACTTTTCGGCGCGCCTCCAGATCGATCACGCCGACGCGCAGATGCAGAAGCTCGTCACCGGCATCAACGAGATCAACACCGTTGTCGACGGCGCCACCCGCGAATTCTCGAGCGCGCTGCAGGCGATTGCCGCCGGCGACCTGACGCATCGCGTCGACACCGCCTATCACGGCCGCTTCGCCGATCTGAAGGAGGCCATCAACGACACGGTCGACCGTCTGTCCTCGACCGTGCGGACCATCCAGACCACCTCGGCCGATGTCGGCCTGGCCGCTCGCGAGATCAACATGGGCGCCGACGATTTGTCGAAGCGCACCGAGGAGCAGGCGTCGAGCCTCGAAGAAACCGCCGCGACCACCGAGGAGCTCGCCGCATCCGTAAAAGCCACTGCCCAGGCCTCGCGCCAGGCGGCGACGGTCGCCGACGAGGCAATGCAGGCGGCCCAAAGCGGCGGGGAGATCGCCGGTCAGGCCGTCGATGCCATGGCCCGGATCGAAACGGCGTCGACCAAGATTTCCGACATCATCCGGGTCATCGACGACATTGCTTTCCAGACCAACCTGCTGGCGCTGAATGCGGCGGTGGAAGCGGCCCGGGCCGGCGATGCCGGCAAGGGTTTCGCAGTCGTGGCATCGGAAGTGCGCACGCTCGCGCAGCGTTCCAGCGAAGCGGCCAAGGACATCTCGGCGCTGATCTCCTCCTCCAACAGTGAGGTCGGCGAAGGCGTCAAGCTGGTGCGACGTGCCGGCGAGCAGCTCGACCAGATTCTGACGGCCTCCCGCAAGGTTGCCGCCACCATCGCAGAAATCTCGGCGGCATCGGGCGAGCAGTCCAGCGGCATCGACGAGATGAGCCAAGCCGTCGCACATCTCGACGAGATGACCCAGGCGAATGCCGCGCTGGCCGAGCAGAGCGCGGCCTCCGCCGGTTCGCTCTCCTCGCGGATCGGTCAGCTCAACGAGCTCGTCGCGACGTTCAAGACGGGCCCCGAGGGCGCTCACATCCGCCAGGCCGCTCCGGTCTCGGAGCCGGCGCGCCTGCGCCAGCTCGCGGAAGCTGCCTTCGAGCCGCAGAGGGCGACACCGCCACGGGCGCACCGCCCCGCAGAATCGGCGCCCGCCAAAAAGGTCGCCAACAGCCGCTCGGGCGATTCAGGCTGGGAAGAATTCTGACGACACGGTTTTCCAGCACGCACTCGCCGCGCCCTGGGCCGGCGAGCAGCTCGCCCAGCCGGGGAGCTTCCGCCTCGCCGGCGCGGCAGAGTGACGCAACTGTCTCATGCTGGAATCAAAAACGTCCAAAAATAGAAGAAAACCCATACGCTTTAGACCGACGCCAACTTCATGAAGTGGGCAGCTCTGTTCTCGGCGTTGCTTGGTTTATCATCCGTTAAGCGATTTCCCGGCAATTGATGGCATCGAGCCGGAAAGCGGATCGATCATCGAAATCAAATCGACTCCGCTGATTCCGACATCAGCAGCGCAGGCGTCATCCCCGGAGCTTGGAATGTTCAAGAAGATCAGCATCCGCAACATGCTTATCGGGATCGTGGTGGCCCTAGCGGCCGCACTCGTCGGCACGATCGTCAAATCGCTCTCCACCATGAGCACGATGAACAGCGATACGGCCAACCTGGCGCAACAGGTCCTGCCCAACGTCCAGACGAGCAACGATATCGAAGCCGGTCTGCTGCGCCGTCATCTGCGGCTCAACATGCATGTGAATTCGACCGATGCCGCCGTCATGACGGAGATCGAGGGTGATATCCGCACCGCGACGTCCGAGATCGAAGCGGCCCGCGCGAAGCTGGCGCCGAGGCTCGTGCTGCAGAGTAGCCGCGACGCCTTGCAGCGCTATGAGGCACTGGCGCCTGGCTATCGGACCGGCATGGATAAGGTCATCGATTTGTCCCGCAAGGGTGACAAGCAGGCGGCGACCGCCCAGCTGCGCGAGATGCGCACGGCGTTGTCGTCGATGGAACAGGTCGTCAATCAACTGTCGACCTACATCGCGGCCCGCGGCGAAACCGTCGTTGCGGAGGCAGATAGCAACTATCAGTCCAGCCTTTATCTCCTGATCGCATTGGCCGTCATCTCCGCCATCGTCTGCGTCGGCGCGATCCTGATCGTCGTTCGCCGTGTCGCCAGCCCGATCGTCGCGACGACGCAGTCGATGAACGAACTGGCCAAGGGCAACCTCGAAACCACCATCCATCACCTCGACCGCCAGGACGAGATCGGCATGATGGCCAAGTCCCTCGAAATCTTCCGCGAAAACCTGGTGAAGGTCCGCGCGCTGGAAGAGCAGGAGCGCGCCGCTTCGGAACGCCGGCTGAAGGCGGCCGAGAACATGGCGCTCGTCGTCACCGATGTCGGCGAGGTCGTCGCCGCTGCCGCCAATGGCGATTTCTCGGCGCGTCTTCAGATCGAACAGGCTGACGAGCAGATGCAGAAGCTGGTCTCCGGCATCAACGAAATCAATGCGGTGGTCGACGCTGCGACGAGCGAATTCGCCACCGCGCTCTCGGCTGTCGCCTCGGGCGATCTGACGATGCGGGTCGACTCGGCCTATCGCGGCAAGTTCGCCGAACTCAAGGGCGCGATCAACGATACGGTCGAGCGCCTGTCGGCTACGGTGCGCACGATCCAGGTGACCTCGGCCGATGTCGGGCTTGCCGCGCGCGAGATCAACACCGGCGCCGACGACCTGTCGAAGCGCACCGAGGAGCAGGCCTCGTCGCTGGAGGAGACGGCCGCTACGACCGAGGAGCTCGCAGCCAGCGTCAAGGCTTCCGCCCAGGCCTCGCGCCAGGCGGCCGCGATCGCCGATGAGGCGATGCAGGCCGCACAGTCGGGGGGCGCCATCGCCGGCCATGCGGTCGAGGCCATGGCGCGGATCGAAAGCGCCTCGCAGAAGATTTCCGACATCATCCGGGTCATCGACGACATTGCTTTCCAGACCAACCTGCTGGCGCTGAATGCGGCGGTGGAAGCGGCCCGGGCCGGCGATGCCGGCAAGGGTTTCGCAGTCGTGGCATCGGAAGTGCGCACGCTCGCGCAGCGTTCCAGCGAAGCGGCCAAGGACATCTCGGCGCTGATCTCTTCCTCCAACAGCGAGGTCGGCGAGGGCGTCAAGCTGGTGCGTCAGGCCGGCGACCAGCTCAGCCAGA
>QBLV01000143.1:0-1569 GCA_003241815.1 Hyphomicrobiales bacterium
CCCGCCGATCCCCAAGCCACTCCGTCAAACGGGGGCATATTTCATCACCATGTCAAGGGCACTATTGTCAGAAACGCCTTGGCCGCATGTGCGACTTGGTCGCGTCCGGGAGCGGGCAAAGTTTGCACGCCGAAACACAGGATGACGATCATGATCTACTTCGCCGACATCCGAGATCCGAACATCTGTCCACGCCGCGGAATGCCGCGCTTGAGGCAGATCGCGGCCGGCAGTGTTTTGCCGGCGTCTGAGTCTGCGCGTCGATAGTAGGCCGCTTGCCTGCTCCTCGCGACATGTGGGTCGCCATGCTTTCACCTGACATGGACGGGATGCATCTAACCGTCTCGATGTTGCGTAACCAAGCCAGTTCTTCAAAATATTACCTCCAGTCCCTGCAAAGGAGCCGGAGACTTTTCCACGACTATGATCCGCCAAATCATGGATTAATTCGATTATAATCCAAAGGAACTTTTGTATTCGGCTGCCGTTTTTAAAGTCACGGCTGTCACAAAGGATTCCTGACATGAAGCAAATACATCTCAATACAGATCGCTCCGACCAGCGAGGTCTGGCGCGTCGTTCCTTCCTGAAATGGTCTGGAGCCGCGGCTGCTGCAGCCGTCGCCTTCGGCGTCGATGTGCCGGGCCTGCGCCTGAACCAGGCTTTCGCCCAGTCGCGCGCGGTCGATCTCGGCGCCGGCGATCTCGGCGTCTTGAACTATGCCTATGCGCTGGAACAGCTCGAGGCCGCATTCTACACCGAGGTGATGGCAGCCCCCTATGCCGGCATGTCGAAATACGAACGCTCGCTGCTCAACGACATTCGCGGGCATGAGGTCGCACATCGCGAGTTCTTCAAGAAGGCGCTTGGCCAGAACGCAATTCCAGGCCTCACGCCCAATTTCAGCGCCGTCAACTTCGCCGACCGCAACAGCGTGCTGAAGACGGCGATGACGTTCGAGGATCTCGGCGTCTCTGCTTATAACGGCGGCGGCGCTGCCATCAAGACACCGGCCTATCTCGCGGCTGCCGGCTCGATCGTTTCGGTCGAGGCGCGTCATGCCGCAACCATCCGCGACATGCTGAGCCCGTTCACGGCCTCCTTCGCCGGCGACGATGTCGTCGATCGTAATGGTCTGGATGTCTCCAAGCCGCCATCAGCCGTGCTGCGCGCGGCCGGTCCATTCATCGCCACCCCGATCACGGCCTCGCAGCTGCCTTGAGCGGCGCGTCGTTCCTCGTTCGAAAGGTCAATACAATGCATACCGATCAGACCATCTTTGGGGCTATCGACCCCGATCTCGCCGGCAAGATCGCCTCGCGACGCGATCTCTTCCGCTCCGTCAGTGCCAGACTCGGCGCTGTCGCCGCGGCACCGGTCGTTCTCGCGGCTGTCTCTAGCCAGGCCTTCGGCCAGGCCCTACCGGCCCAGGTCGCCGACGTCCTCAATTTCGCTCTGACGCTTGAGTATCTTGAGGATGAATTCTACCGTACCGGCCTGGCAGAGGGCGTGGTGCCCGACCGCTTCGCGGTGGTCTTCAGGACGATCAGCAAGCACGAGACGCAGCAT
>QBLV01000143.1:1579-6283 GCA_003241815.1 Hyphomicrobiales bacterium
TGAAAGGCGCGCTCGGCTCGGCTGCCGTGGCCAAGCCTGAGTTCGACTTCACCGCCGGCGGAAAGTACCGCGACGTCTTCCGCAACTTCAAGACCTTCGCGGCGGTCTCGCAGACACTGGAGGATACCGGCGTCGCAGCCTATGCCGGCCAGGCCCCTGGCCTCACCGGCGGCGGCGATCTCCTGACCACGGCGCTGCGCATTCACTCGGTCGAGGCGCGCCATGCCGCCGAAGTCCGGCTGGTGCGCGGAGTGCGGCCCTGGAAGGGCGCGACCGACAAGCCGATGACCAAGCAGCAAGTGCTCGCGGCCGTGCGGCCTTTCCTGCTCGCCAATAGCTGACGTCACCTGGCTAAAAACGAGCGGGGCGGCGCATATCTGCGCCGCCCCGCTTTTTTCGTACGCTGAAAGTTGAACAAAAAATTAGCCAGCTTCTGCCGAGGGACAGACGCTGGCTAAGTCTATAAGGAGTCCCGACGCGAGGGGTGAAGCGCCAACGTCACGATCAACCGTGAGTAACCCCGATTGTTCCGCAATGCCCTCGGCTGCTGCCGCGATGGTTGCTTTGGGGACGGCTTTCCAGCGGGATAGCCTTGATTCTAGGTAATGCGTCGAAGCCACAATCTGTCTCTAACATCGGCCGACTTGAGCTTCCGGATGTCAAAGTCGCTGTGCTGCATCAACATTCGTCGCGACGAACCGGGCGGCTTCGTCGCGATATTCGACCCAAGCGAGCGTCGGCTTACGGCCGGCTGGATTTGCTGAATGAGCCTCTTTTCCAAATAGCTGCTGCTGCATTGGAGCGTACGGATCTTTCCGCGCAGCACGACACATTGCCTTGGCAATGCGCTCGATACGATCTTCATCCACCGGCGTCTCCGCAAATCCTTGACCGTCGAGCAGGTGGGCGGTCTGAGTTGAAACACACAGCATGGGAGATATGGTTCGCGACCTCGCGCTGATTATTTTGCGGCCTGCTTCCCTGCGTTTCTGGCACCATTGGAGTGCCAAGGGACGCAGCCAGCTCGAACGCCCGCTCGACAACTTTTCGCGGTCGAAATCGCGATCAGCGGCCGCATCAGGATACTGATCGAGAATATGCGGAAACGAATGGCGCGCCCTCTACGAACGGATGCCGCGCCGACCGAATACAACGCCCGAGCCATTCGGTTGGACGGGTCGACTACAGCCGTCTGGCGGAACAAACGCCACTATCGATCACCAAACAAAACGCCCCGCAATCGATCGCGGGGCGTTTTGCGTTCAAGTGCAGTCGTGGAGCCGGTTTGTTGCAGCTCCGCGCCAGGTCTCAGCTCTTGCCAGGCATCATCTTCATGGCGTTGTCCATGTGGGTCATGCAGCCCTTCATGTCGTTCTTGGCCATCATGTCCTTGGCCATCGTCATTTCCTTCATCGTCGCGGTCTTCTTGGTCGCATCGGTCATCTTGGCGGCCTCGGTGTCCATCTTCGTCAGTTCCGCCTGGGTGCAGGCCATCGGCGCCATCGGCGCGGTGGTCTGTGCCTGAGCCGGGGCGAGAGCGAGCATGAAGCCGAGCGAAGCGAGAGCAAGGGTTGATTTGATCATGTTGTTTTCTCCCTGTTGGACCGGATCGATCCTGCTGGTGGAACATAATCAGCAAGTTTTTGTTCCCTATTTTCATAGCTTGTCAGAATATTTGACGACGTCGATACGGCTCAACTCTTGAGCACGCGTTGCCAAAAAACTTGGATTACCTACGCTTAAACACGGGAAAGCACATGTTCAAAAATATTCAACCGCCAGGAAAGCAGCGATTGCTGGAACAACACGGCCATTTTTCTGTGGCCAGTCGTGTTCGCTTCGCAGGGCGCCGTCGCGGCCCCATCCTAGGTTTGATGCGATGACGACGCTCCAGCTTCTCGTCGAACGACCGGTAAAGCCAGGCCATGTGCGATCATGAGTGATCGTCCGCCCCCGATCATCGTTATCGGCGCCTCTGCTGGCGGCATCGAAGCTCTGCGGACGATCGTGCGCGATCTGCCGAAGGATTTGCGGGCGGCAGTCTTCATCGTTGTGCATCTCGGCGCCCATAAAAGCGAGCTTCCCTGGCTGCTGAGCCAGATCGGACCTTTACCCGCTGTCCATCCCGTCGACGGCGATGCGGTTGCGGCCGGCACCATCGTCATCGCCCCTCCCGACCACCACATGATCCTCCGCAACGGCCGGATACGCTTGACGAAAGGTCCGCGGGAGAATTGGGCGCGACCTGCGATCGATCCGCTGTTTCGCAGCGCCGCAGAGAGTTATGGCGCGGGCGTGGTCGGCGTCATCCTGAGCGGTGGGCTGAACGACGGCACCGCGGGTCTATATCAGGTCAAGGAAGCCGGCGGCGTCACCGTCGTCCAGGATCCTGACGACGCCATCAATCCGAGCATGCCGCGTAGCGCGCTGGCCAATGTCTCGGTCGACCATTGCCTGCCGGCCGCGCGGATGCCGCGTCTGCTCGTGGACCTCGTCGTGGCGATGGACAATGGCATCGCCACCAAGCCGCGTCATTCGACTGCGGCAACACAGGAGGAGGTGATGACGGCATATACCAGCGACCAGCCCATTGCCGTTACCTGTCCAGATTGCGGCGGTGCGCTGCGTCGCCAGCAGCTCGGCAAGCTGGCGCAGTTCCGCTGCCATATCGGTCATATCTACACCGCCGAGATCATGCTTGCAGCCCAGTTCCTGGCGACGGAACAGTCGCTTGGCGCAGCCATGAGGACGTTGCGCGAGCGCGCCGAGTTATGCCGTCAGATGGCCAGCAAGGCCGAGTTCGAAAACACGCCCGCCGTTACGGCATGGGAAACGGCCATGAACGAAGCCTTCGACCAGGCCGATTCCGTGCGCCGCCTGCTGGAGCGTGAGTGGACGATCCCTGATGGCAGCGGTTTGGTCGAAAGCTCCGGCTCGCTCACCGGAACATGAGCTTGCGAACCGAACGCGCCGCCCGTGGCGATTTGATGGACGCTGGACTTGGTTCCAGCTACGGTCTTGCAAGCCGGCGGGCTAAGCGGTCCGGCGTTTTGCAGCATCGTTGGGATTTTTCAAGGGAGCGCCTTTCGGCAAGCGACTTCCTCGTTTTTGCGTTCCCGCGACAATAGAGCGAATCTCATGTCTCAGAAGAGCCGCAACGACGCGCCAAAGCGCGTCGGAAAACCTAATGTTACGCCCGCATCGGCCGAGACAGGCCGTGAAAACCCGACTCATTCGGGTCTCGTCGTAGGCATCGGCGCATCGGCTGGCGGTCTGCAAGCCTTCAAGACCCTACTCGCGGCCATGCCGACAGATAGCGGCATGAGCTTCGTGCTGGTCCAGCATCTGGCCCCCGACTACAAGAGCCTGCTGACGGACCTGCTCGGCCAGGTGACTGCGATGCCTGTGATCGAGGCGAAGGACGGCGTTCTGCTCGCGGCCAACACCATTTATGTGATCCCACCTGACGCGACGCTGACAATACTCGATCGCCGGCTGCGCATCGAGACACCCGCTCCGCCACGCATCAGACGGCGGCCCATCGACACCTTCTTCGCCTCGCTTGCCGAGGACCAGGGCGAGAACGCGGTCTGCATCGTGTTGTCGGGCACCGGCAGCGACGGCGCGCTGGGCCTGTCGGCGGTCAAGCAGAGCGGTGGATTGACCCTGGCGCAAGCCGAGTTCGACCACATGGCGATGAGCGGAATGCCGCAAAGTGCGGCCGACACCGGCTTCGTCGACGAGGTCATACCGGTCGAGGAGATGCCGACCCGCCTGATCGAGCACCAGCTCCACATGTCGGCGGTCGCGCCGCGCAAGGACGGCGACGGGACGCGACGCGACGCGGCGGACTATCTCGTCGAAATCAGCGCGCTCCTGCAGGCCCAGATCGGACACGACTTCGTCCACTACAAGGAAAATACGCTGGTCCGCCGCGTCCAGCGCCGCATGCAGGTCCTGCAGATCGACGAGGTGCCAGACTATATCGCGCGCATCCGCGACGATCCGCTGCAACTCGACCTGCTGTTTCGCGAGCTGCTGATCGGCGTGACGCAGTTTTTCCGAGACCCTGGCGCTTTTGCGGCGTTGCAGGCCGCCCTCGTCTTAAAACTCGCAGGCGATAGTTTGCCAGGGCCTGATTTTAGGATCTGGGTGGCGGGCTGCGCCACGGGCGAGGAAGTGTATTCGCTGGCGATTTTGATCAGGGAGGTCATGGGCAAAACAGCCGCTGGCTTCAAGATCCAGATTTTCGGAACCGACATCGATGACGCGGCGATCGCCTTCGCACGTCAGGCGCGCTACCGCCGCATGACCGGCGTCACACCGGAGCGCCTGGCGAAATGGTTCGTGGCCGATGGCGAGGAGTATTGCCCGGTCAGGGAGGTCCGCGAGATGTGCGTGTTCTCCACCCACAGCGTCACCAAGGATCCGCCTTTTTCGAAGCTCGACCTGATTTCATGCCGCAACCTACTGATCTACATGAACGCCGATCTGCAGGTCCGCGTGCTGAAGACCTTCCACTACGCCTTGAAACCGCACGGCATCCTGTTTCTGGGTCCCTCCGAGAGCATCACGCGACAGGCCAGGCTCTTCGCCGACCACGACAAGAAGCAGCGTATCTTCCAGCGCGAGGACGCGGACGCGTCGCTGCCGGACGTCGCACAGCGCGCGGTGGCGGCAACCCCGCCGCGGAAGCCCGAAATC
>QBLV01000143.1:6293-10690 GCA_003241815.1 Hyphomicrobiales bacterium
GCGCTCGTCGCGCCGCCCTGTCGATCCGATCCTCGATCGGCGACACGACGGCGCCGATCGAGGATCGGATCGACAGGGCGGCGCGACGAGCGCTGGAGAAGTATTCGCCGGTCTATGTCGTCGTCGACAGGCACCACGACATCCTGCGTTTTTCAGGTGGCGCAGCCGGGCACTATCTTGAGCCTTCGACCGGGACGGCAAGCCTTGGCCTGTTTGGAATGCTGCGAAAGGCCCTGCGTCCGGTCGTGCGAACAGCCGTCCAGCGGGCGTTCTCGACGAAGACGGCGAGCGTAAATGAAGCCGTCGTGGTCAGGATCGATGGCCAGAACCGGGCCGTCACCGTCATCGTCGAACCGCTGGCGGAGGCCGGACTCTGCGTCATCGCCTTCCGCGACGACGGCGTGCGCGCGAGCGCGACCAAATCGCGCGCCGCCAGTCAGGCAGCCGCGACCGACGTGCTTGAGCATGAGTTGCAGACCATGCAGGCGCAACTGCAGACCACGATCGACGAACTGGAGACCACCAACGAGGAGCGGCGCTCGGCGACGGAGGAATATCAGTCGGCGAACGAGGAGTTGCAATCCTCCAATGAGGAGCTTGAGACCTCCAAGGAGGAGATGCAGTCGATCAACGAAGAGCTCCAGACCGTCAACGCAGAGGTCATGATCAAGAATGATACCCTGACGCACCTGAATGCCGATCTGAAGAACCTGCTCGACAGCACCGAGATCGCCACGAGCTTTCTCGATCGCGATCTGCGGATCAAGAGCTTTACGCCGAAGATGACGGACATCTTCAAACTGCGCACTTCGGATCGCGGCCGGCCGATCACCGATATCACCTCGATGCTCGGCTATGACGACATCGAGGACGATGCACGCAAGGTGCTGCATGACCTCAGTGTCATCGAGCGTGAGGTCCAGATCAAGCATCACGGCATGAGCTTCCTGATGCGGATGCGGCCCTACCGAACCATGGACAATGTCGTCGATGGCGTCGTGATCACCTTCATGGACATCAACGATCGGAAGAAGCTGGAGGAGACGCAGGATCTGCTGGTTCGCGAGTTGAACCACCGGATCAAGAACCTGTTCGCCGTGACCAACGGCGTGGTCTCTCTCAGCGCCCGCTCGGCGACCGACCCAAAGACGATGGCCGTCGCCATCCGCGGCCGGCTCGATGCGCTTGCCCGCGCGCATGAGTTGATCATCCCAGCCCTGACGGGCACGAACCAGGTGGCGAAGCAGACAGCGACGCTGGAAGGGCTGGTCAGCGCGATCACGTCGCCCTACCGCGCGCAGGCCGGGGAACAGGAGCGCTTCCACTATCAGGGGCCAGCGCTTCCGCTCGGCGGTCAGGCTGTCACAAGCCTCGCGCTCGTGCTGCATGAACTGGCGACCAATGCGACCAAATACGGGGCGCTTTCAATGCCCGAGGGGCATATCGCCATCACCTGGTCGGTCGATGCCGGCAATCTTCTCATGCATTGGGACGAGAAAAGCGGACCCGCGGTCAGCGGCACTCCGCAAAATCAAGGCTTCGGCAGCCTGCTCGCGCGCCGCAGCATCGAGGGACAACTCGGCGGCGTGCTGACTTACGACTGGCGACCACAGGGACTGGTCGTTCATCTGTCGGTTCCGACGGAACGATTGCTTCAGTAAATGCGTTCAATTTGACTGGACGCTCCTGCCTGGAGCTGGAGTTCTCGACCTTGTCACCTCATGAATCCCTGGACCAGTCGGCGGTGCTGATCGTCGATGACGAGCCCTTCATCGCTCTCGACCTCGCCATGGCCGTCGAAGACGCGGGCGGCGTTGTCATCGGGCCGGCCGGCAGCGTGCGCGAAGCCCTGGCATTGCTGGAGCACGCCCAGGTCACCGCGGCGATCCTCGACGTAAACCTGGGCGACGGCGACATCTCGCCGATCGTTGAAATCCTGGTGGCTCGCGGAATTCCGCTGGTGTTTCAGACCGGCGTCGGACTGCCGCCTGCGCTCAAGTCGCGCTATCCGGGGCTTCTCGTCTACGCCAAGCCGGTGCACTCCGATCAGCTTGTCCAGACGCTGGTCGGGCTGATCCACACTACCGCGTCTGAACCAAATAAGACAAAAGAGAGATCCGTCGCGGAGATGCGCAGGCTTGTCTGATGGCTGCGGTCTTGGGCGTATTGGCGAGCGGGGCGCTACACAGGGCCATTCGCCAGCATCCTCACGAGCGGGCCATTGATGGCTATCTGAGGAACATGGGTCAACGTTACGACGGTGCCCGGATTCACGTCTTTGACCTCGATTTCCGAGTCGAGCTGCGCGGCAAGAGCGTTCACGATGTTGCTTCCAAGGCCGGCTTTGGCTGCGCCCGCTTCCTTCGGCATGCCAACCCCGTTATCGGCAACCGATAGTGTCCACTCGGCACCGCTCGAGCGGTATTCGACCGTGATGATTCCTGGGCGCTGACCCGGAAATGCATGTTTCAAGGCGTTGATCACAAGTTCTGTAACTACGAGCCCAAGGCAGATCGATACGTCAGCCACAGCAATGCTGTCGTCGACGCTTACCTCCAGGGTCAGCAGGTCGCGGTCGCGGATCATCGAAGCGCCGATACTCCTGCACAAGTTCGTCAGATAGGGTCGAAGAACAACATCGCCGAGTTGCGACGTCGCTATCTGCTGCTGCAGGGCCATCACTGACATGGCCTGATCAATCGGGTCGCTCAAGTGCGTCTTGTTTTGGTTAAGAACTATCTTGCGCGCACTTTGCAAAAGCACGCTCGCAATAACCTGCAGTCTATTGGCGACCCGATGCTGTAGTTCCTGGAGGAGGATCGCCTTTTCGCGCAAGAGCTCGTCTCTCAACTTCTCGCTTTTCCGCGCCTCAGTTACGTCGGCCACGGATAGAAGCAGACGGATACTCTCGTCGCCATCATACTTGAGTTTGTGGGCGTTGATCACGAGCTTGCGCGCTGGCCGATCGGGGCGCTGCAAGGAGAGCTCATAGCCTTCAACCTCCGCATATCCGGATGCGGTTGCTTTCAGGAGCGAATCGAGTTGCGGCACATCCCACTCACCTGAACCGAGATGCGCCATCTGCCGACCCGTGGCATTTGATGGATTAATCTGGAACGCTCGGCAGAACGATCTGCTGGCGGCGACGATGGCGAGATCGCCATCCAGCATCAACAGGGGCGTGTCGGATGACGAGATAACCGCCAAGGCGAGATCGAGCGCTAATTGAACCGTGGGCGACGGTTGGTGAGCCATAATGGGCCTTTATTGGCCTGCTGCTCTCTAAATGAAAGCGGTCAGCGGTGGCCCCCCCGGGTTAATCTGCTCTCAGCTATGCGAATAACGACTGTGATGTGGCGATAGCATACACAGCGAAAAATTGCAGATTATTCTAAGAGCCCGATTGAAAAGGAGTTGAGCGATATCAGCAGGTTGTGATTCCCGTTTGGTGCTGATCAAATGGGGTATCCGATGGCCTGGACCGATATCGCTCGCGCCGAGCATAACCGTGATCGTCTGCGCTTTCCAAGTGACCTAACCGACCGCGAATGGGCTGTCGTCGCGCCGCTGATCCCTCCGCCTCGGCCGGGCGGGCGGCCGCGCACGACGGACATGCGCGATGTCATGGAAGCGATCCTGTTCATCGCATCGAGCGGCTGCGCGTGGCGCATGCTGCCGGGCGAGTTTCCGCCGGTCTCGACCGTGCGCGGCTACTTCTACGCGTGGCGCGACAGCGGCCTGCTGGCGACGATGAATGAGCTTCTGGTGATGGCGGCGCGCGAGATGGCGGGCAAGCAGGCCCAGCCCACGGCCGGCATCATCGACAGCCAGAGCGTCAAAACCACCGAAAGTGGCGGGATTTGCGGCTACGACGCGGGAAAGAAGGTCGAAGGACGCAAGCGCCACATAGTTACCGATACGCTGGGCTTCCTGATCTTCGTGCTGGTCCACGGGGCTGACATTCAGGATCGCGACGGCGCTCCCGACCTACTCAGGGCGATCCGGTTCCGCCATCCATGGCTGCGCCACATCTTCGCCGATGGCGGCTATGCCGGCGACAAACTCAAGGACGCCATGCGCGGCCACGGCCGCTGGACCATCGAGATCGTCAAGCGCCCCGACACGGCCAAGGGCTTCGTCGTACTGCCTCGCCGCTGGGTTGTGGAGCGGACATTCGCTTGGCTCGGACGCTGCCGCCGCCTCGCAAAAGACTGGGAGAAATCCATCGAAAGCGCCACCGCCTTCGCCCATCTCGCCAGCATCCGCATGCTCACGCGACGCATCGCAAGGCATTGTCAAAGCGCATGAACTTTTGAATCTGGCTCTGAGCCACAGACTGGCCGGGTCGTGTCCCGGCGGGTGGTGTAGCAGAAGGTGGTCATCGGCGATTGCCGGTT
>QBLV01000144.1:0-1668 GCA_003241815.1 Hyphomicrobiales bacterium
CTCGCCTTCGTCGTCATCGTCATCGGCGGCATCGGCTCGATCCGCGGCGCCTTCGTCGGTGCGCTGATCGTCGGCCTCGTCGACACGCTCGGCCGCTCCTCGATGAACGACCTGCTGCGGCTGTTCATGAGCGCGCCCTCGGCTCGGGCTGCCGGCGCCGCGCTGTCCTCGATGCTGATCTATCTCGTCATGGCGATCGTGCTTTTCGTGCGGCCCGAGGGGCTTTTGCCTGCCAAGGGACGCGCATGAGCCTCGCCACCGCAGACGCGCCGACGGCGCAAAAAAGCACGGCCGCACGACGTCCCATCGTCGCCATCGCGCTTTTCACCCTGCTCGCGCTGCTGCCGGTCGCGGTCTCGCCCGGCCTGCCAGCGCACTGGATGACGCTGGTGACACGGGCGATGATCTTCGGCATCGCGGCGCTCTCGCTAGACCTGATCCTCGGCGTTGGCGGGCTGGTCTCCTTCGGCCATGCAGCCTTCGTCGGGATCGGTGCCTATGTCACGGGCATCATGATCACCGAGGGCCGGACCGAGGCGCTGCTAATCCTGCCCGTCGTTCTGGCCGTGTGCGCGCTCTTCGGCGTGGTGACGGGCTACGTCTCGCTGCGCACGCGCGGCGTCACCTTCATCATGATCACGCTCGCCTTTGGCCAGATGGTGTATTTCCTGGCGCAGGCGCTCTCGGCCTATGGCGGCGATGACGGGCTGACGCTGTATGAGCGCAGCACGGTGCTGGGCTTCGACCCGTTCAAGAACCGCATCGGCTTTTTCTATGCGGTGCTGGGGGTGCTGCTGGCTTGTTACCTCCTCGTCAGCGTGATCGTCGCCTCGCGCTTTGGTCGGGTGCTGCGGGCGGCACGCGAGAATGCGACGCGCGTCTCCGTGACGGGCTTCCATGTCTCGCGCATCCGTCTCGCCGCCTATGTGATCTCAGGTATGATCGCGGGACTGTCGGGTTTCCTGCTAGCCAACCAAACGGAGTTCGTCAGCCCGGCTTATATGTCCTGGCCGCGCTCGGGCGAACTCATCTTCATGGTCGTGCTCGGCGGTGTGGGCTCGTTGCATGGCGCGATCATCGGCGCGCTCGCCTTCCTCTTCGCGGAGGATGTGCTGGCGGGCTGGACCGAGCACTGGAAGGTGATCTTCGGGCCGATGATCGTGCTGTTCGTGCTGTTCACGCGCGGCGGCATCGTCGGTTTGATGCGCAAGCTCGGGGTCGCGCATCATGACTGAGCCCGTGCTGGTTCTGTCGGGCCTGCAGAAGGCCTTTGGCGCGCTCAAGGTCACCGACGGAGTCAGTCTTTCGGTCGCGCCGGGCGAATTGCATGCGCTGATCGGCCCCAACGGCGCGGGCAAGACGACGCTGGTTCACCAGATCTCGGGCATGCTTCGGCCCGACACCGGCAGCGTTCACTTCCGTGGACAGGACATCACCGGGTTGTCCCCTGAGAAGCGAGCACGCGCGGGGCTCGCCCGGACCTTCCAGATCACCTCGACGATCCCCTCGCTCTCCGTGCTTGAGAATGTCGCGCTCGGCGTACAGGCGCGGGCGGCGCATCCGCTGGCGCTCTTCCGCAACGCCGCGCGTGATGCCACGCTCAACGCGCCTGCCTATGCGGCGATCGAGGCAGTCGGCCTCTCCGAACGCGCCCATGTGCTGGCGGGG
>QBLV01000144.1:1678-9793 GCA_003241815.1 Hyphomicrobiales bacterium
GCCTCTCGCATGGCGAGAAGCGCGCGCTCGAGATCGCCATGGCGCTGACGCTGGAGCCCGCCGCGATCCTGCTCGACGAGCCGCTGGCCGGCGTTGGCCGCGAGGAAGGCGAGCGGCTGATCGCGCTGCTGCGCAGTCTCAAGGGCCGCTACGCCATGCTTCTGGTCGAGCACGACATGGAGGCGGTGTTTGCGCTGGCCGACACCGTCAGCGTTCTCGTCTATGGCCGTGTCATCGCCTCGGGCGAGCCCGCGAGCGTACGGGCCGACCCCGCCGTGCGCGAAGCCTATCTAGGCGAGGAGGGCTGAGCATGCTCGTCGTCGAAGGGCTCGATGCCGGCTATGGCGAAGCGCAGATCCTGTTCGGGGTCGATCTGTCGATCGGCGAAGGCGAGGTGGTGACGCTGCTGGGCCGCAACGGCATGGGCAAGACCACGACGATTCGGGCGATCATGGGGATGATCAAGCCCAAGGCGGGCCGGGTCAGCGTCGCAGGCAAGGACCTGACCGGCGCGGCGTCGTTCCGGATCGCGCAGGCCGGCATCGGGCTCGTGCCGGAGGGCCGGATGATCTTCCCGACGCTCAGCGTCGAGGAGAACCTGATCGCCACCGCCGCCAGCCGCTTCGGCAAGCCGCGTTGGGACATCGAGCGGATCTATGCGTTCTTCCCGCGCCTGAAGGAGCGCCGGGCCAATCGCGGCAACCAGCTTTCGGGCGGCGAGCAGCAGATGCTGGCGATCGGCCGCGCGCTGATGACCAATCCCCGCCTGATCATCCTCGACGAGGCGACGGAGGGGCTGGCGCCGATCATTCGGCAGGAGATCTGGGCCTGCCTTGCCGCGCTGAAGGCCGAGGGGGAGTCGATCCTGGTGATCGACAAGAACGTCGATGCGCTGGCGAAGATCGCCGACCGTCATATCGTGCTGGAGAAGGGCCGCGTCGTCTGGCGCGGTTCGAGCGACGACCTGCGCAGCGACAGCGCGGTCAAGGACCGCTTCCTGCATTTCTGACTTCTGCATTTCTGAGAACACCGCATTCGTGAACAAGGATATTGCCATGAAACCACTGACCGCCGGCGTGACCCGGGCCAATGAGGGGCTCGATTCCATCAGTTGGAACATCCTCGGCCAGACCTATGTGCCGAAGTCGCTGAGCCAGGACTCATTTTCCTGGCACGCAACCTTCCCGCCCGGCACCTTCGTACCGCCGCATATCCACACGACGCAGGACGAGTTCATCTACATGCTGGAGGGAAGGCTCGACCTCGTGCTTGATGGCACTGAGAGCCACGCCCTGCCCGGCGACCTGATCCGGCTGCCGCGCAACGTGCCCCACGGCCTGTTCAACAAGAGCGACAGCCCGGTGAAATGCCTGTTCTGGGTCGCCCCGACCGGCCGGCTCTACGATCTGTTCTGGGGCATTCATTCGATGGCGGACCAGAACCCTGCGGACGTCGTGGCGCTGTCGGCCAGGCACGAGGTCGATTTCCTCCCGCCACCGCCCGACGGCGCCTGAGCGCGCCGGATTAAGGTTAAACCAATGCTAAGGCTGCATTGGAGCCGTTTTTCCGGCAGTTTGCTCCCAACGAACGAATGACGAGCTACAAAAGGCACGTCCGTCAGGGAGCAAGACCATGATCGCCAATCGCCGCATCGAGATGCGTAGTCGCGTCTTCCACGGCGCCAGCGTGGTCTTCAACGGGCGCCAATCGGTCATGGCCTGCACCGTCCGCAACTGGTCGGAGACGGGTGCGATGGTTCGCATGAGCGATTGTATCGCCCTGCCCGAGACCTTCGAACTCGACATCGCCAACACGGAAGAATGCGTCCGGGTGCGGCAATGCTGGCGGCGCGGCGACGATGTCGGCGTCGTCTTCATCCCAACGGAAGAACTGCGCTCCTGCGAAGTCGTCTCGCTGCAGGAGGCCCGTGCGAAGCGGTCGAGCCACAGCACGCGACGCTGAGGCACCCCTGCCCCGCCCTTTCGCGCATCCGGGCGACCATTCGTTAAACAGTGAACGACCGAGTTGCTGCGCCGCAGGGCGATTTCTGGCATGGTCCTGCAATGGCGGCATGGGGCCGCTCGGGCCGATGCTGGCCGGGATCGAAGCCGATGACAGAGCGGAGGCAGACCGCCAGGTTGCGCTCTCTTCTGGGGGCGAGAGCCTGCTACAACCAGCGCCGCGCGACGCTGGACTGCGTCGTGCGCAACATTTCAGAGGGCGGCGCCCTGATCGTCGTCTCGGACACCGTCATCCTGCCGGCGGATTTCGAACTCGAGATTGCCCAGCGTCAGTGCTCCTATCAGGCCCATATCCGCTGGCGCAGCGGCACGCGTGTGGGGGTGTCCTTCGAAACAGCGGCGGAGGCGCCCGCCACGCCGTCGCTCGACCTGGAGACCCGGCTGCGCCTGGCCGAGCGCGACAATGCGCGCATGAAGAGCCGGATCGACCAACTGACCGAGACCGGCTGAGCGCACGTGCGTCCCCCTGCCGCCGCTCGCAGACCGGCGCTCCACTGGCTACGCTCTCCGGCAGGGTCGGCCTTCACGCCGTTAAGGTTAAGAAAAGCTTAAGGCTGCCTACCCAGGCCGCATCGGCCATAACCGCTCAGGTTAAATTGCGCAGGGGCGCGAACAACGCTGGGTGGCATCATATGACGATCGAACGCCGCAGGGCTCCGCGCCTGCGTTCTTTGCTGGGTGGACGCGTGAGCTTCAACCAGCGCAATTCGACGCTGGATTGTGTCGTCCGCAATCTGTCGGAGGATGGCGCCTTGTTGCTGCTCTCCGATGCGGTAGCCCTGCCGAACGCTTTCGACCTCGACATCCCCCGCCAGCAGCGGTCCTGCATCGCGCGAATCCGCTGGCGTGATGGTGAGCGCGTCGGCGTCGCCTTCGAAACGCAAGCCGCCGCCGGGATTGTGCCGCTCGATATGGCGCGCCGGCTGAAGCAATGCGAGCAGGACAATGCCCGGCTCAAGAGCCGGATCCTGCAACTCACGGAAGCCGGCTGAGCGCGATCAGCCCCGCTTTGCGAGCTGTTCCTGAGAAAAGCCTGCCTTGCCGGCATAGGACTTTACGATCGCCTCGCGCCTGGCATAGCTCAGGACTCGCTCGACATCGTCGAAACCGTTGGGCGCCAGTTGCTCGACCGCGTCGATGACGCGCTCGGGGCCACCATTCCGGTTCAGCGCGACAATCTCCGCCGTCGCCGGCAGCCGCTGCGCCTCATAGGCAGACAGCGCCTGGCGCGGATGCTCGGCCCGTACCAGCAGGTCGGCAAGGCAGCGCGCATCGAGGATCGCCTGCGAGGCGCCATTCGAGCCGACCGGGTACATCGGGTGAGCCGCGTCGCCGAGCAGCGTCACGCGGCCATGGGTCCAGCGCGGCAGCGGATCGCGGTCGCACATCGGATAATCCCAGAAGCCGGGGCTGGCCTGGATCAACGCGAGAATGTCGACGCCGGGCACGGTAAAGCGGCGCGCGAAGGGCAAGACGTCCTCGAGCCGCCCCGGCTTCGACCAGGCCTCTTTCGGCGGCGGCCTGGCGGGGTCGCCGGTGCGGACATTGACGACCCAGTTGGTCAGCCGCGTCGCCGGGCTTGATCCTTTCGCGATCGGGTACAGCACGAGTTTGCCGGCCATGCCGCCGGCGACGATCATGCTCTCGCCGTCGAGAAAGACCGGCCAGTCGCAGGCGCCGCGCCACATCTGCACGCCGTTCCAGCGCGGCGGGCCCTGATCCGGGAAGTAATGCGAACGCACCATCGAATGGATGCCGTCGGCGGCGACCAGGATGTCCGCCCTCGCCGTCTCGCCCGCCTCGCCGCGGCGGGAATCGACGAAATGAGCGGTGACGCCGCCCTCATCCTGCACGAAGCCCTGGAGACGGCGTCCGGTGCGCAGCGCTCCCTCGCCCAGTCGTGCCGCGACGGCATCCCGGATCACGCCCTGGAGACGGCCCCGATGGATCGAGAACTGTGGCGTCGGCGCCCCGGCATGAAGCCCGCGCAGCTCGCGCCACACGGTCTGGCCGAAGCGGTTCATGTAAACGAGTTCGCGCGTCCGGATCGCGACCGCGTCCAGCGCCGGCAGCAGACCGAGTTCGGCCAGTTCGCGGATCGCATGAGGCAGCGTGTTGATGCCGACGCCGACCTCGCGGATCTCACCGGACTGCTCGTAGACCGTCGCCTCGATTCCGCGCGCCTGCAGCATGAGTGCGAGCGTCAGGCCGCCGATCCCGCCTCCGACGATGATGACCTTCATACCAATTCCCCGGCGCAGATTATTATTTCAAGCTTGAAATAATCCGCCTGGTTTTGTCAATCGAGCAGCGGAACGGCGCCCAACGGTTGCATGTTACCGGTCTCCTCGCGGGAACGAACGCGATTTCTGTGCGTATCTGTCGCTGCGGGCATCGCTTTTCGCCGATTGTCATGGCAACTGCCTCCATGGCGCCCTGCGATATCAGGCAGAGGTGCTTCGTGAGACGATATCGCCACGGATGGCCGACCCTGCAGGGCGGCGCCCCACAACACTCTCCGACGGAGGATTCCATGACCAAGAACGAACTGATCGCCGCCATCGCGGACGAGACCGGCAAGTCGAAGACCGACGTCTCCGCCGTCCTGGCCTCGCTCGGCACCATCGTCGCCAAGACGCTGAAGTCCGGCGACGACATCACGCTGGGCGGCGTCGGCAAGCTCTCGGCCGCCAAGCGCGAGGCCCGCGAGGCCCGCAACCCCTCGACCGGCGCCACGATCAAGGTTCCCGCCAAGACCGTCGTCAAGTTCAAGGTGACCAAGGACCTCGCCGACGCTGTAGCCTGACCGCTCGCACTCATCCCCGGCCGCGACCTGCGGACGGGGATGAGTGCGCGTACCATCTGCGCCGCCGCATGGCTTGACCGCGGCGCATTCCGCCTCACAGTAGCGCGATGTTCCTGCGCCTCTTCACCGATCTGCGCGCCGCCAAGGTGCCCGTCACGCTGCGGGAATATCTCGCGCTGCTCGAAGGCGTCGATGCCGACCTCGCCGAACATCGGGTCGATGAGTTCTACTATCTCGCCCGCACCTGCCTGGTGAAGGACGAGCGCCATCTCGACCGTTTCGACCAGGTCTTCGCCCAGGTGTTCAAGGGCATGGAGACGCTCGGACAGGCGATCGAGCCAACCGGCATCCCCGACGAGTGGCTGCGCAAGCTCGCCGAAAAATACCTCACCGACGATGAGAAGGCGCAGATCGAGGCGCTGGGCTGGGACAAGCTGTTCGAGACGCTGAAACAGCGGCTCGACGAGCAGAAGGGCCGCCACCAGGGCGGCTCCAAATGGATCGGCACCGCCGGCACCTCGCCCTATGGCGCGTATGGCTACAATCCCGAAGGCGTCCGCATCGGCCAGGACGGCAACCGTCATTTTCGCGCGGTGAAGGTCTGGGACAAGCGCGAGTTCAAGGATTTCGACGACACGCGCGAACTCGGCGTCCGCAACCTGCGCATCGCGCTGCGCCGCTTGCGCAAATTCGCCCGCACCGGCGCGGCCGAGGAACTCGACCTCGATTCGACGATCAGCGAGACGGCGCGGCATGGCTATCTCGACGTCAAGCTGCGGCCCGAGCGGCGCAACGCGGTCAAGGTGCTGCTGTTTCTCGATGTCGGCGGCTCGATGGACTGGCATGTCGAACTGGCCGAGGAGCTGTTCTCGGCGGCGCGGGCCGAGTTCAAGCATTTCGAGCATTTCTATTTCCACAACTGCCCCTATGAGCGGGTGTGGCGCGAGAACCGGCGCCGCCACGACCAGACGATCCCGACCTGGGACGTGCTGCGGACCTACCCGGCCGACTACCGCGTCGTCTTCGTCGGCGATGCCTCGATGAGCCCTTACGAGATCGCGATGCCCGGTGGCTCGGTCGAGCACTGGAACGAAGAGGCCGGCGCGGTCTGGATGGAGCGGCTGACCGGCCGCTTCCCGAAATCGGTCTGGCTCAACCCGGTGCAGCAGCAGTTGTGGAGCTACACACAATCGATCCGGCAGATCGGTGGGCTGATGAGCGGGCGGATGTTCCCGCTGACGCTGGATGGGCTGGATGGCGCGATGAAGGTGCTGGCGCGGTAGTGGACATGCTGGAATGATGGCTTGGCGATGATGACGCTGAGAGCAATTCCCAAGTTTCAAAGCGAGGCTGACGAGCGCGCCTTTTGGGAGACGCATGACTCCAACGATTATGTCGATTGGAGAAAGGCCAAACGGGTCCCCTTCCCGCGCCTCAGACCGGCGTGCCTTGGTGAAACCGCAGCCGCCAGCGTCCCTGATCCCGAACCCAGATCGAACTCCTCAGCGAGTGCTCTTCATTCGGATCAGAAATCGATCGGCGAGCGGACCGATAGGTGAGCAGCGCGGCCGCTTCGCCAAGCAGGCTTATCCGGAAATCAAATGCTCGCCTGACGAACACCGGCCTTTCGTTGGCAAGGGCAGCGATCGTTTCAATGCGATCACAGACACGTCCGGAGCGCGCGAACTCGATGAAGTCATCCGCGAGCAGTTCGCTGACCTTGTCGGGCGAAGCACGATGATCCGCAGAGAGAAGCGCTTCTTCCTGTGCTTTCAACAAGCTCAGTAGGGCTTTCTCGTCCACACGATTGTCGTTCCTCTCGCCCATCGTCGTTCCGTCGCAGCCGCCATGGCTATGAAGTCAATCTCAGTTTCCGCGACCGGCGACAAGCGCCCCTTCAGCCGCTATGGCTCCACGCATGCAGCCCATCACCGACGACGACACCCCTCCCCGTTCCTGGCGCCAGCGGCCCAAGCCCGTCGGTTTCGAGATCGCCTACAAGCTCGACGGCGATACGCTCGAGATCGACACCACCCGCAAGATCGACAGGGTCAGGCTGGCCGCCGTCGAGCAGGTGCGCTTCGTCTATGCGCCGAGCAATCTCAGTTCGAAGGGCTTCAAGACGCAATTGCGCCTGAGCGATGGCAAGACCATCACCTTCGGCAATCTGTCCTGGCGTTCGCTGACCGACATGGACCGCGACGATGCCGGCTACCGCGCCTTCGTCTGCGCGCTCTCCGCAGTGATCGCGCGGGCCAATCCGCGCGCTCGCTTCGTCGCCGGCAAGCCCTTCGCCTTCTGGGTGGCGCTGGCTGCCGTCAGCGTCCTGTCTCTGCTTATGCTTGTCTTCTTCACGGGCCGCGCCCTGCTGCAGGGGGCGCATTCCACGGCCCTGCTCGGCCTGCTGCTGACGGCGGCGTCCTACTGGCAGGTCAGCCCGATGGTCATGCTCAACCGGCCGCGCGACCTCGCCAATGGCGAAGTGCCGGACGATCTCGTCCCGGGGCGTACAGCCGGCTGATCCGCTTCAGCGGACCACCAGGACCGAGCATTTGGCGCGCCGTACGATCGCCGAGGCGTTCGAGCCGATCACGAAGGCGAGCATGCCGGGCTCGTGCGAGCCGATGACGATCAGATCGGCGCCACTGGCATCCGCCTCTGCCAGCACCTCGCCATGAACCGAACCGATCAGCACCTTGGCGGAGACCTGCGCCTCCGGCAGATCGATCTTGGCGGCGATGGCGGCCAGCCTGGCCTGCGCATCCTCCTGCTGTTCGGTGTCGAAGTCCGCCGGCACGAACTCCATATAGGTGATCGGCACGAGCGAGCGCACATAGACCAGCCTGATCGCGCCTCCCGACGCCTTCGCAAAGGACACGGCGGCAGCGATGGCGGTATCGGCCATCTCCGGCTCGGCGATATCGACGGGAACCAGAATCGATTTGTACATCGCGTTCTCCTCGTTGCTGCTTCACGACACTCTATGGCTTACTGTGGCCGACGCTATGATCCAGCACAAACTGCGCTGGCCGCCGGTCCCCTAGGGCCCAGCCGGACGTCGGCGCGCCATGCACCCGGCCACACAGCCTAGCCGATGTGGGCATCCTGAGAAGGAGGGTCGCAGGCTGCCGCTACGCGCCACAGCAAGGAATACGGCAGCGTCTGCCTTATCGCCTTTGTCGCACTGCCCCTGACGCCGGTGAGATCTCGCTACGCGATTCGGCAGTCGTCTTCTCTTTCGGCTCGGCCGAGGCGACAGTGACACCGGCCGTCGGCGAACCGGCGGGG
>QBLV01000144.1:9803-10680 GCA_003241815.1 Hyphomicrobiales bacterium
CGTCGGCGTGCGCACGACGAGCCCGTCGAGTTCGTCACGGACCTTGATCTGGCAGGAGAGCCGCGAGGTCGGCTTCACCTCGAAAGCAAAGTCGAGCATGTCTTCTTCCATCGATTCAGCCGCTCCGGTCTTTCCGGTCCAGGCCTCGTCGATATAGACATGGCAGGTGGCGCAGGCGCAGGCGCCGCCGCATTCCGCCTCGATGCCCGGCACGCCGTTGCGGATGGCGACTTCCATCACCGTAGACCCGGCTTCGCCCTCGACGGTCCGGCTTTCGCCGCGAGCATCGATGAAGGTGATCTTCGGCATCCTGAACTCCGGCGGGCAACGATTGCGCGCCCCGCCTTAGAGCATTTCCAGCTGCGGGGGAAAGGACTTTACGTCGCGGCCGCTATTCTCTGGCGCGGATCACCCCGCACCTGTCATGCAGCAGCGTCGTAGCGTGCGATCACGGCCCGAACATCGGCGGCGGCCAGCGCAAGCGTGTCCATCGCGGCTTCGGTTCGGCGCAGGTCGGTTTCGCCGATATGGCGCTCGATGGCGTCGGCCGCATCGGCCACCTGCCAGGCGCCGATCGCGCGCGCCGCGCCCTTCAGCGTGTGGGCCGCATCCATGCGAGTCCTGGCATCGCCGCCATTGTGGATGGTGCGCAGATGGCGAACGCATTGCTGGGCGAAAAGAGCCAGCAGCTCCCGCTCGAGATCCTGGTCGCCGCCGGTCTGAAGGGCGAGATGGTCGAGATCGATGGCAGTCTGGGGCATTATGGGCTCGGAAATGATGGTTCAGCGGGCGCCGGGACGGGGGCTTTCCCAGCCTCCATCAAGCGCCATCATGGTGAATGAGGCGTTAACGACGTTTGTGAATCGTCGTCGTAAAC
>QBLV01000145.1:0-3024 GCA_003241815.1 Hyphomicrobiales bacterium
CACGGCACGGCCCCGCGTCGATGCCGCGACCCAGCAGCCGGCCCAGGCCGACAACAATGCCGGCAAGATCAACGACCGTGTCGGCGAGGCCGGAACATCTGCCTCCGTCACCCGGCCGGGAACAGCCACGACGGCGCCCTCCCAGGAGATCGCTGTCGCGCAGCGCGCCATCCTCTACACCGAGGATCCCAACAGCCAGCAGGCGCCACGCGCGATCAACGGCCGCGTCTTCTGGCGGCTCGACAGCGAGAGCGTCGGCCAGGGCCGCCCGGTCGAGACGATCGTGCGTGCCACGGTCGAGATCGCCGAGATCGGGCTCGCGCTCGACTTCACCATCCGCCGCAACACCGACACGGCCTTCCCCGCTTCCCACATCATCGGCATGCGCTTCACCTCGACGGGCGACCCGGCGACAGAAACGGTCCGCGAGGTCGGCGTGCCGCAGTTCAAGACCGAGGAAGGCGAGCGCGGCGCGCCGCTCTCGGCGATCAACTCGGCGCTCGGCGAAAACCTCTTCGTCGCGGCACTCTCGAACGTGCCCGTCGAGGTCGAGCGCAACACCGACCTGATCCTGAACCGGAGCTGGATCGACGTGCCCGTCCGCTTCACCTCGGGCAAGCGCGGCATCATCACATTCGAGAAGGGCGTGTCGGGCGGGCAGACGCTGGCGGATGCCTTTGGGCGCTGGCGCTAAGCCTACTTGGGCAGTCAAATTTCAGCGTAAATCTCGATGATATTATCCTCGGGATCGCGAAAGAACAGTGTACGGTGACGCCAGTTCGGAAGGTCGGTCGGTTCCCTCAGTATTTGCACGCCCTTTGCAACCAGCTCGGCATGGCACTCATCAACCGCAGGCGGCGGGACGCGAAAAGCGAGTTGGGCCGCCGCTGAGCCCGAGACTGACGCGCCGTCGTCGCACACGCTCCATACGCCACGGGGCCGCAGTGCCAAGATCGTGCCTCCGACGCGGAAATTGACCCAATTCTCAAGGTCGACCTCGATCGGGAACTGCATGATGTCGCGATAGAATGCGCGCGTTTCGATCATCTTGCTGCAAAGCAGGACAGTGTAGTCTAGGTTGGAAATACCGCCGAGACCCATTGCACTCATATCCTCTCGAATTCAGAGCTTGCTAGCTCCTCCGCGCGGCAGCAAACCGCGCCGCCGCCCGCAGCACCTCCGCCTCCTCACCAAACCCCACCAGCGCCGCGACCGCTGCCGCGCTCAGTCCGTCCCGCTCGCGCTTCGCCGCATCCAGCCCCAGCAAGGAGACCAGCGTGCCCTTGCCCTTGTCCTGGTCCTTCGCGGTCGCCTTGCCGAGTTGCTCGGGGCTGGCCTCGACGTCGAGGATGTCGTCGGCGACCTGGAAGGCGGCACCCAGCGCCCGGCCATACGTCCCCAGTGCCGCACACTGATCGGGCGTAGCGCCGCCGAGCACGGCGCCGATCTCGACGCTGGCCGCCAGTAGCGCGCCGGTCTTCATCGCCTGCAACCGGCGGATCTCGGCTTCCGCCAAGGGAGCTGTCGCCTCCGCCTCGAAACGTCCCTCGGCGGCCAGATCGAGCATCTGCCCGCCGGCCATTCCGCCGAGGCCGGAAGCGCGGGCAAGCAGCAGCACCAGCGCCGCGCGGACATCGCCGGAGGCGTGGGTCGCCGGGTCGGCCAGCACCTCGAAGGCGAGCGTCAGAAGCGTATCGCCGGCGAGGATGGCGCTCGCCTCGTCATAGGCCCTGTGAACCGTCGGGCGGCCCCGGCGGGTGTCGTCGTCGTCCATCGCCGGCAGGTCGTCATGCACCAGCGAATAGCAATGCACGAGCTCGACAGCAGCCCCTGCCCGCAGCGCCTGCGCGGGTGCCACGCCGAACAGTCGGGCGGTCTCCACCGTCAGGAAGGGCCGCAGCCGCTTGCCCCCGCCGAGCGCGCCATGGCGCATCGCGGCGAGCAGTCGGTCGGGGCGGGCGATCTCGCCCTCGCGCACCGTATCCGTGAGCAGATCGTCCAGCAGTGCCTCGATCTCGGCGGCGGTCTGCGCCAGCCGCGACGCGAGAGGCTCATCGTCACGGGCATCAGGGCGGGGCGTCTTTGAACTCATGACGGGGCGGAACTCCTGCGATAGCCTCGCGTTCGCTGAACGGGCGGGGCTTGCAGGAGCGCGCCCGAACCGTCAAGCCAGTGAATGTGAGCCAGAAGCAAGGCGCCGGGGGATGACGGAAATGGCGGCAACGGGGGCGACCAGGCGACGGGGCATGCTGGCCCGCAGCCTGCGCTGGATCATGCTCGCCGTCCTGGCACTGTTCGCGACGCTGGTTGTCGCGCTCGTGCTCTATCGCTTCGTCCCCGTCCCCTCGACATTGATGCTCGGGCGCTGGCTGACCTTGCAGCCCGTCGAGCGACAATGGGTGCCGTTGACGCAGATCTCGCCTGCGCTGGTTCGCGCCGTGATCGCGGCGGAGGATCAGCGCTTCTGCAGCCATGACGGCGTCGACTGGGTCGAACTCAATGCCGTGCTCGAGGATGAGGACGGCCCCTCGCGCGGCGCCTCGACCCTCACGATGCAGACCGCCAAGAACGTCTTCCTCTGGCCCGGCCGGTCTTATGTCCGCAAGGCGCTGGAGATCCCGCTGGCCATGGCGATCGACATAGTCTGGCCCAAGCAGCGCATTATCGAGATCTATCTCAACGTCGCCGAATGGGGCGAAGGGCTTTACGGGGCCGAGGCCGCGGCCCAGCGCTATTTCGGCAAGCCGGCCGCGCGTCTCACCACCGCCGAGGCCGCAAGGCTCGCCGGCGCGCTGCCCAACCCGATCCTGCGCAATCCCGCGCGGCCGAATCGGGGCCTGCAATCGGCGGCCGGCCGTGTCCAGCGCCGCGTCGGCCAGTTGGGACCGCTGGGCGATTGCGCCCTGCCGGGGTGAGCGTCCCCGTGGCGGTCGTATTCCAATCCGCCTCTCAGCCTGTCATCCCGGATGACGGCGCGGGTGGAGTGAACGACGATGATGCTGAAATCCCGATTCAGCACTAGCC
>QBLV01000145.1:3034-10643 GCA_003241815.1 Hyphomicrobiales bacterium
AGCCATCCCCGCCTGCAGCGTGTATGGGCAACGCCTCACGAGATTGATCCGTCGTCGTGACGGTGGCGTGGCCTCAGGGCAGCGCTTCCGAGCGGCGGCACGATGGAGAAGTAGCATGGCCGTTCCGAAGAGAAAGACGTCGCCGTCGAAGCGTGGCATGCGCCGCTCGGCCGACGCGCTGAAGCAGCCCACCTATATCGAAGACAAGAACTCCGGCGAACTGCGCCGCCCGCATCATGTCGACCTGAAGTCGGGCATGTATCGCGGCCGCCAGGTCCTGAAAGTGAAGTCCGAGGCCTGAGACCTCCAGGTCTCGGCATCGGGACGCTGCCCAGCAGCGTTGCAAGCCGGCCGCGAGGCCGGCTTTTTCTATGCGCAGTTGGCAGGCCCGGGCCGATGTTTGTCTTGCGATGTTTGTGTTGCGATCTTTGTCTTGGGGGGCAGTCCCGGGCGTGAACGTCAGACGCCCTCAGGCTCGCGGCAGGCCGCCGATTCGCGTCCGCGTCGCAGCCGCGCGGTAGAGCCGTGCCGCCATCTGCGGCGTCTCGCGTTCGCGGCGGGCGAAGGGCCCGATCTCGGCCTGGCTGGCTGCGAGTTGCAGCAACAGCATTGCGGAGCCCGCTGCCGCGCGCTCGCCGTCCCGCTCCCGATGCACCGAATCGATCATGTGCCACTCCGACACGCAGTCTCGCGTCGAAGGCCAAAGTTGCAATCGGCCGGCCAAGCTTAACGGGGTATTAAGACGACGTATCGCATCGTTTCGGGACATTTCCCTTCCTGTTCGGACAGGGCTGTCCCGCAGGCTGTCCCGCTGCCGGGCAATCCGTCTCATCGAGGCCGCCCCGCGATGCCCGTGCCGTCGATCTTCAACGAGCGTGACGACAGCCGTGTTGATCCGCGCAACCTGCTCTCGTCGATCGGCGAAGTCGTCTACACATGGGACATCACAAGCGATGCCCTGACCTGGGGCCCCAATGCGGGCGACGTGCTGGGGCCGATCCCTGAAGCCGCCATGGCGCGGGGCCTGGGCTTCGCCGGCCTCGTCGAGCCCGGCAGCGGCCGCAGCCGCTATGACGCGATCTTCTCGTCGGGTGGCAACGACCAGGGCGAGGGCGTGATCTATCGCACGCGCTACGCAGCCGACCTCGCCGGCCGCAGGATGTGGGTCGAGGATGCCGGCCGCTGGTTTGCCGGCACCAACGGCCGCCCGGCCTGCGCGCGCGGCATGCTGCGGCTGGAACGCCAGGTGCGGCCCGACGAGCTGGTGGCGCAGACCGGAGAGCTTGGCGATCGCTCTGCCCTGCTGGGGCGCATCGGCTCCGCGTTGACCGAGCACCTGCCGGCCGAACGCGCGATCGTCGTGCTGGTCGCGGCGATCGACGAACTCGCCCGGCTGAACGACGATTTCGGCCATGAGGCGACGGACGAAATCATCCATGCGGTGCAGGACCGGCTGCACTCGGTGACACGCCGACGCGACCATCTCGTACGCTATTCCAGCAACCGCTTCGCCATCCTGCTGACCGGCTGCCCGCACAATCAGGTCGAGGCCGCCGCGCGACGCTTCATCAAGGCGGTGGCGAAGACTGCCATCGAGACCCAGCGCGGCATCGCGCTCGTGCGTCTGCGCGTCGGGGCCGCCGTGGCGCCCGACATTTCCAGCCATGCCGGCACGCTGCTCTCGGCCGCCGAAAACGCACTGGCCGGCGCCAAGGCCGGCGCGTGCGATGCCGCCGTGGTGGCGCGGCGCCGGGACAGCCGCGAGACCTCGGAGACCAGCGCCGGCTTCGACGTCAGCGCACTGGCCGCGCTCAACGAGCGGCGCATCGAGATCGCGCTGCAGCCGATCGTCGCTGCGAAATCACGCGAGGTCGTCTTCCATGAGGCGCTGCTGCGGGTCGGGCTGGGCAGCGATGGCGCCTTCTTCGCTACCGCCGACCTGATCCCGCTGCTGGAGCGGCGCGGCCTCGTCCGGCTCTTCGACCATCGCGTGCTGGAACTGGCGGTCGATCTGCTCGCCGCCGAGCCGGCCATGACGCTTTCGATCAATGTTTCGCCGCGTTCGCTGGCCGATCCCGAATGGCTCGATGCCTTCCTCGCCTGCACCGGCAGCGCGCGCGGCATTGCCGAACGCCTCGTCGTCGAGATCACCGAAACCGCGACGATCGACAATCCGCTGAAGGTCGCCAGGCTGCTCGGCCAGATCAAGGACCGTGGCGCGCGCATCGCCATCGACGATTTCGGAGCGGGCCACACCTCGCTGCGGCACCTGCGCGCCTTCCCGATCGACGTGCTGAAGATCGACGGCACGTTTACGCAGAACCTGCGCCGCTCGACCGACGACCGCTTCTATGTCCGCACCCTGATCGACCTCGCCCGCCATCTCGGCGTCGAGACCGTCGCCGAATGGGTCGATGACGAGCTTCAGGCCCGCATGCTCGCCGATTGGGGCGTGACCTATCTGCAGGGGCATCTGGTGGGCAAGGCCGAGCTGCGGCGACCGTCCGCGATGCTCAAGCAGGCGCAGAGCTGAAACGCAGCCGCAGCCGGAGACCGGGGATCAGAGCGGACCGCCATCAGTTGGCAACGTCGCCCCGCTCACTCATCCGGCAGCAGCCCCCGCTCACTTCCCCTTCGACAGCTTGTCCAGCCGGTCGCGCATCTCGCCGAGTTCGCGCTTGAGGTCGCCGAGATCGTCGCCCTTGGCGGCGCTTGCCTCCTGCGCCTTGGCGGCAGCCGCCGCCGCGAAGGGGTTGAACAGGCGGAACGCCTCGGTGAACATCTGCATGTTGGCGCGCGTCTGCGCCTGGATCGCGTCCATCGCTCCGCCACCGGCGCCGCCGAAGCCCCCCGAGAAGGCCTTGGTCATCTGCTCGCGGAACTGGCCCTGGTCCTTGGTCAGGTTGTCCATCGAAAATTCGAGATAGCGCGGCACCAAGGCCGACATGCTGTCGCCGTAGAAGCGGATGAGCTGGCGCAGGAAGGCGATCGGCAGCAGGTTCTGCCCGTCTTTGGCCTCCTCGTCGAAGATGATCTGCGCCAGCACCGAACGGGTGATGTCCTCGCCCGACTTGGCGTCATAGACGACGAAATCCTCGCCGCCGCGCACCAGGCCGGCCAGATCTTCCAGCGTTACATAGGAACTCGTGCCCGTATGGTAGAGACGGCGATTGGCGTATTTCTTGATGACGGTCGGTTCTTTATCGCTGGCCATCTGAACCCTGCATCGCGTTGGTCACGTATGCCGCACGAAGAGCGCGCGACGGAAGCTGAACGGTTACATCTGAGACGATCGTAGCCGCTGCGGCGTGCGTCGCAAGTTTTTTGAGCGTGCGGCGCAAAAACAAGACTAAAGCATGACAGCGATTGCCCGTCTTTGCGGCAGCGCAAACCTGGCGCCGCCCAAGGTTTTGGCGGCGCGATCTCCGATCGCTCACTTGACGGCGGCGCGGCGGGCTTCGAAGGTGGACCTCGAACCAGACGGCCCCTGAGCGATCAGGCCGTCGCGACACCAGCTGAGGAATTCCCCCATGGCCGATACGGATATCGTGATCGTCAGCGCGGCGCGCACCGCGGTCGGCGCCTTCAACGGCGCCTTCGCCAACACCCCCGCCCATGATCTCGGCGCCGCCGCGATCAAGGAGGCGCTGATCCGCGCCAAGGTCGAGGGGGCCGAGGTCGACGAGGTCATCATGGGGCAGATCCTGACCGCCGGTCACGGCCAGAATCCCGCCCGCCAGGCCGCCATGGCCGCCGGCATCCCGCAGGAAAAAACCGCCTGGGGCCTGAACCAGCTCTGCGGCTCCGGCTTGCGCACCGTTGCCATCGGCCTGCAGCAGATCGCCAATGGCGATGCCGACATCATCGTCGCCGGCGGCCAGGAATCGATGTCGATGGCGCAGCACGCGGCCCATCTGCGCTCCGGCACCAAGATGGGCGACCTGAAATTCATCGACACGATGATCAAGGACGGCCTCTGGGACGCCTTCCACGGCTACCACATGGGCACCACCGCCGAGAACGTCGCGACCAAATGGCAGATCAGCCGCGAGGAGCAGGACACATTCGCCGTGGCCTCGCAGAACAAGGCCGAGGCCGCGCAGAAGGCCGGCCGGTTCAAGGACGAGATCGTCCCCTTCACGGTCTCGACCCGCAAGGGCGACATCGTGGTCGACACCGACGAATATCCCCGCCATGGCGCGACGGTCGAAGCCATGGCCAAGCTGCGCCCCGCCTTCTCCAAGGACGGAACCGTCACGGCCGGCAACGCCTCGGGCCTCAATGACGGCGCCGCCGCACTCGTCGTCATGACCGCCAAGGAAGCCGCCAGGCGCGGCCTGACCCCGCTCGCCCGCATCGCATCATGGGCGACCGCCGGCGTCGATCCCGCGATCATGGGCTCGGGCCCGATTCCGGCGACGCGCAAGGCGCTGGAGAAGGCGGGCTGGAAGATTGCCGATCTCGATCTCGTCGAGGCCAACGAGGCCTTCGCCGCCCAGGCGCTGGCGGTCAACAAGGACCTCGGCTGGAACCCTGACATCGTCAACGTCAATGGCGGCGCGATCGCGATCGGCCATCCGATCGGCGCTTCGGGCGCCCGCGTGCTCGTCACGCTGCTGCACGAGATGGCCAAGCGCGACGCCAAGAAGGGCCTCGCCACGCTCTGCATCGGCGGCGGCATGGGCGTCGCCATGGCACTGGAGCGCTGAGACCGGCATGGCGCGTCAGACGACGCTCTACCGCTACCTGACCGGACCCGATGACGCATCCTTCTGTCATCGGGTCTCGGAGGCGCTGAGCCAGGGCTGGGTGCTTTACGGGCATCCGACCCTGACCTTCGACGCGAAAGAACAACGCGTCATCTGCGGTCAGGCCATCATCAAGGACATCGAGGGCGCTTATGCGCCCGATCTGAAGCTGTCGGACCAATAAAGTCGCAAACAAGAGCGCGGCGCCCACGCCGCCATGAGGAGGGGATGAGATCATGACGAAAGTGGCATTGGTCACGGGGGGAACGCGCGGCATCGGCGCCGCCATCTGCAAGGCGTTGCAGGAGGCCGGCCACAAGGTCGCCGCCAGCTATGCCGGCAATGACGAGGCGGCCGCCAAGTTCCAGGCCGAAACCAACATCCCGGTGTTCAAATGGGATGTCGGCGATTACGACGCCTGCGCGGCGGGCATCGCCAAGGTCGAGGCCGATCTCGGGCCGATCGACATCCTGGTCAACAATGCCGGCATCACCCGCGACGGTTTCTTCCACAAGATGACCCGGGAGAACTGGTCGGACGTGATCCGCACCAATCTCGACTCGCTGTTCAACATGACGCGCCCGGTGATCGAGGGCATGCGCGCCCGCTCCTTCGGCCGCATCATCGTGATCTCCTCGATCAACGGCCAGAAGGGCCAGATGGGGCAGGTCAACTACTCCGCCGCCAAGGCCGGCGACATCGGCTTCGTCAAGGCGCTGGCGCAGGAGAATGCCAACAAGAACATCACCGTCAACGCGATCACGCCGGGCTATATCGGCACCGAGATGGTCGCGGCGATGCCGGAAGCGGCACTCCAGCGCGTCATCGCCGGCATCCCGGTGGGGCGTCTCGGCAAGCCCGAGGAGATCGCCGCGATGGTGGTGTTCCTGGCATCCGAGCAGGGCGCCTTCGCCACCGGCGCGACCTTCGCGGTCAATGGCGGGCAGTACATGGCGTGAGCTGACGCGGCTCGTCATTCTCGGGCGCCGCAGGCGGCGACCCGAGAATCTCGTGCCGATAAGGGCACTCGTCCTGAGAGAGATGCTCGGGTCGAGCCCGAGCATGACGAGCGGCTTTCAGCCCCGCCGCGCCTTCGGCAGCAGGAAGGTGAGCAACCCCAGCGCCGGCAGCCAGGCGGTGAGGCGGAAGACGTCGATGATGCCGATGCGATCCGCCAGCGCGCCCAGCACGGCGGCCGCCATGCCGGCCAGCCCGAAGGACAAGCCGTAGAACAGGCCGCCCACCAGACCGACGCGGTGAGGCACGAGGTCGATGGCGTAGATCAGGATGGCCGAGAAGGCGCTTGCCATCACGAAGCTGATGATCACGCTGAGCACGCCGGTCCAGAACAGATCGGCATGTGGCAAGAGCAGCGCGAAAGGCAGCGAACCGACGATCGAGAGCCAGATCACCCGGTCGCGCCCGATCCGGTCGCCCACCATGCCGCCGATGATGACGCCGAAGGTTGAGACCGCGAGATAGAGGAACAGCATGATCTGCGAGAGCTGCACCGTGATCTCGAAGCGGGTCATCAGATAGAAGGTGTAATAGGAGGTGAAGGCGGCGTTGTAGCCGTTCTTCGAGACCAGCAGCAGGATCAGGATCGTCATCGCGAAAAGCACGCGCCCGCGCGACAGGCCGTGCCCGGCAACCTCGTCGCCCTGCCCCTTGGGCTGGCTGCGCCGGAAGGCTGAGTAGCGCGACGCCGTCCACGACATCAGCGTCATCGCCACCAGCACGACGATCGAGAACCAGGCCAGGCTCGCCTGCCCGCGCGGCACGACGACGGCCGCCGCCAATAGCGGACCGATCGCGTAGCCGGCATGGCCGCCGACCTGGAACAACCCCTGCGCCAGCCCTTGCCGACCAGCGGCAGCATGGCGCGCCATGCGCGTCGCCTCCGGGTGGAACACCGCGGAGCCCAGCCCCACCAGCGCCGCCGCCAGCAGCACCATGCCGTAGCTTGCCGCAAACGCCAGCGTCAGCAACCCGACCAGCGTCGCGCCCATGCCGGCGACCATCGCATAGGGCCAGGGCCGCTTGTCGGTGAGCCAGCCGAGCAGCGGCTGCAGCAGCGACGACGTCACCTGGAAGGCGAGCGTGATCAGCCCGATCTGCATGAAGTCGAGCTGGTAGGTCTCCTTGATCAGCGGATACAGCGCCGGGATCATCGACTGAAGCAGATCGTTCAGCAGATGCGCGACGCTGAGCGCCACGAGGATCGGGATCAGCGGGCGGCGCTCGGTGGCCGGAAGCGAAAGCGTTGTCATGGCTGACGCATGATCCTCCGTCACGCCATGGTCAATGCCCACAGAAAGGCGTTTCCGGCATGGCGTCCATGGCGTGCACGCTGTGCTGCGATGCGGCAGAAAATGGCATGAGGCGCCGAACATCATCGGCTTTCAGCCTTCACCCTGCTAACGAGGCCGCAAACCTCATTACAACCCGACACGCTTATGACCACCCGCACCGCCACGCTCATCGGCTTCCTCGCCATCCTGCTCTGGTCGACGCTCGCCCTGTTCACGGCGATGAGCGGCCGCGTCCCGCCCTTTCAGCTCGTCGGCATGACCTTCGTGATCGGCGGTCTGCTGATTCTGGCGATCACCGCCGCGCGAGGGCAACTCGCGCGCATCCGCCCGACGCCGGCCTCCTTTGCGCTGGGCCTCTACGGGCCCTTCGGCGACACGGCGCTGTACTACGCCGCGGTGAAGACCGCGCCGCCCGCCGAGGCCAACCTGATCCATTATCTCTGGCCGCTGCTGATCGTGTTGTTCGCGGCCCTGCTGCCCGGCGGCAAACTCAAACTGCGGCACCTGATCGGCGCACTGATCGGACTCGCCGCCACCGCACTGCTGATC
>QBLV01000146.1:0-3121 GCA_003241815.1 Hyphomicrobiales bacterium
GTCCTGGTCGCAAAGGCCCAGCCACATCCCAAGTCCGACGCCGCGCCTCTGGCCGCGACGGCGTGAGGAGCAAAACCATGACGACAGCCACAGCGCCATCCGCCGTTCCCGGCCCCGTCGCACTCGCCGCGATCCGCCCGCTGGTCGAGGTCGAGGATCTCTCCGTCAAGTTCGTCAGCCGCGAAGCCACGGTCTCGGCGGTGAACGGGGTCTCCTTCTCGATCCAGCCTGGCGAGGTGCTCTGCATCATCGGCGAGTCCGGTTCCGGCAAATCCGTGACGATGCGCGCCCTGATGCGGCTCCTGCCGAAGGGCCGGGCCAGGATCGAGGGCCAGATGCGCGTCGGCGACCACGACATCATGAGCCTGAGCGACAAGGAGCTGACGCAGATCCGCGGCTCCACGATCTCGATGATCTTCCAGGAGCCGATGACGGCGCTCGACCCCGTCTACACGATCGGCCAACAGATCGCCGAAACCGTCGTCAAACATGAGGGCTGTTCCTATGCGGACGGGCTGAAGCGCGGGCTGGAGCTGCTCGAATTCGTCAAGGTGCCCTCGCCCGAGCGTCGCCTGAAGGCCTATCCGCACGAGCTCTCCGGCGGCCTGCGCCAGCGCGCCATGATCGCGATGGCCCTGTCCTGCCGGCCGCAACTGCTGCTCGCCGACGAGCCGACCACGGCACTCGACGCCACCGTGCAGATCCAGGTGCTGGTCTTGCTGCGCAAGCTCCAGCGCGACATGGGCATGAGCGTGATTTTCGTGACGCATGATCTCGGCGTCGCAGCCCAGATCGCCGATCGCGTCGCGGTCATGTATGCCGGCCGCGTCGTCGAATCCGGCCAGGTGCGCGACGTGCTGATGAACCCGCAGCACCCCTATACGCGCGGCATGCTCGCATCATCCGTGCATGGCAGCGCGCGCGGCGTCGATATCGAGGCGATCCCCGGCTCACCGCCCGATATGCGCCGCCTGCCGCCGGGCTGCAGCTTCGCACCCCGCTGCAAATTGGCCGACGATGCCTGCCGCGCGACCAGTCCGCCGGAAACCTCGCCCGCGGCCGATCGCACCGTCTGCTGCTTCAAGGTCGGTTCGCCCGCCCTGTCCTCCTGACCACCCAAAAAAGGAAGCCTCCCATGCACAAGGTCGAGATTCCCGCTTATGTCACCGAGCATGTCATGGCCCGGCGCGGCGTCGAACACGTCTATGCCGATCTCGATCCGGCGCGCACCGCGCTGATCGTCGTCGATCTGCAGAACGGTTTCATGATGCCAGGCGTCGCCCATGCGCTGTGCGACACCGCCCGCGAGATCGTGCCCAATGTGAACCTCATCGCCGATGCGGTGCGCCGCACCGGCGGCAAGGTCTTCTGGATCAAGAACACCCATGACGAGAGCTGCCTGACCTCCTGGTCCCATCTCCACGAGAACCTCACCCGGCCCGAACGGCGGGCGGCGCGTGTCGAATCGATGTCGGAGGGCAAGCTCGGCCACGAACTCTGGGCGGACCTCGACGTCAGGCCGGAGGACGAGATCGTCCAGAAGACGCGCTTCAGCGCCTTCATCCAGGGCTCGTCCGACCTCGAGGCGCAGCTGCACGCGCAAGGCTACGACACGCTGATCATCACCGGCACGGTGACCAATGTCTGCTGCGAATCCACCGCACGCGACGCCATGATGCTGAATTTCAGGACGATCATGGTCACCGACGGCAATGCGGCCAATTCCGACGCCGAGCACAACGCCTCGCTGATCGCCTTCTACCTGACGTTCGGCGACATCATGGATACGCAGATGCTCATCGGCTGTCTTGAGACCAATGCCCGTTTCCGCGAGGCTGCCGAATAACCCGGCGCTCGCGCCTTCAAAACCAGAGAGCGATATGCCTGCTTTGCCCAAAGTCGCGGTCATCGGCACCGGCGGCACGATCTGTTCCATCGGCGTCGGCCCTTTCGACATCCTCGACTACGGCGCCAACGAGACGATGCTCCATGCCGACGCGCTGGTGGCGATGTTTCCGGACGTCGCCCAGCATGCCGAGATCATCGCCGTTCCGTTCAAGGCGGTGCCGAGCCCCAACATCTATTTCGAGGACTGGAAGGCGCTGGTCCTGACCTGCGACAGGCTGGTCGCGGAGCATCCCGATCTCGCCGGCATCGTCATCCTGCACGGCACCGCCTCGCTGGAAGAGACCGCCTATGTACTCAGCCTGACCGTCAAAGTGGCGGTGCCGGTCGTCGTTGTCGGCTCGCAGCGCCCCGCGAGCGCGCTGTCGACCGATGCCGGCATGAATCTCGCCAACGCGATCCGCACCGCCGCCTCGCCGCAGGCGCGCGGGCTCGGCGTGCTGGTTTTGCTCAACGACGAGATCCATGCAGCGCGCGAGGTGACGAAAACCTCGACCTTTCGGCTGCAGACCTTCCGCTCGCCCGATTTCGGCGTGCTGGGCCATGCCGACGGCGACGCGATCGCCTTCTACCGCAAGCCGGTCCGGCGGACGGCGCCCGACACCGAATTCGATATCCGCACGCTGGAGGCCCTGCCGCGCGTCGACATCGTGCTGGCCTATACCGGCTCGGACGGCACGGCCGCGCGTGCCTTCGTCGCTGCGGGCGCCAAGGGCATCATCTCGGCAGGGTTCGCGCCGGGCTTCGCCGGCCCTGTGGATTTCGAGGTCCTCAAGGAAGCCGTCGCTGCCGGCATCGTCGTGATGCAATCGACGCGGGCCGGTTCGGGCCGCACCTACAAGGGCAAGCGCCTGCGCGACGCCGGTTTCCTGACAACGGATAACCTCACCCCACAGAAGGCGCGATTGCTTCTGGCGCTGGCGCTGACGGTCAGCACGGAGTCCGCCGAGATCGAACGCATCTTCCTGACCTATTGAGCCGATGAGCACGATCCAGAGCGCACCGGCCCAGGACGAGCGCGACGCGCGACGCGGCGTCATCATGATGCTGATCGGGCTGGCCCTGTTCTCGATCCTGAACGGCGTCGTCAAGGCGCTGGCGGAGACCTTCGCAGTCAACCAGATCGTCTTCTTCCGCAACAGCGTCGCGCTCGTCACACTCCTCCTGATGGCGCGCGGACTCGGCGGCTTCGCCGCGCTGAAGGTGCATAATCGCG
>QBLV01000146.1:3131-8691 GCA_003241815.1 Hyphomicrobiales bacterium
GGATGGCGCTGCAGGCGCTGCAGTTTACCGCCGTGCTGCTCTTCATCTTCGTGGCCTATCGCCACATGCCGCTGGCTGATGCGACTGCGATCTCCTTCCTGCAGCCCGTGCTCGTCCTGCTGCTGTCGGCGCCGCTTCTCGGCGAGAAGGTGACGCGGCTGGGCTGGATCGCGCTTTTCCTCGGGCTCGGCGGCGTTCTGCTCATGGTCAACCCGACGGGCGGAGGCAGCCTCTTCGGCCTCACCATGTCGGTCATCGGCACGGTCTTCAGCGCACTCTCGCTGATCCAGCAGCGCAGCCTGTCGCGCAACGAGACCTCGCTTGCCATCGCCTTCTGGACGCTGGCGGGGTCGGCGCTGCTGGTGCTGCCGAGCCTGCCGTTCAACTGGGTGCAGCCGACGCCGACGCAGTGGGCGCTGCTCATCGGCAACGGCCTGGCCTCGGGCGCCTGCCAGTATCTCACCACCCGCGCGCTGTTCCATACGCCGGTGGCGACGATCGCGCCGCTCTCCTACACCAAGATGATCTGGGCCCTGATCGTCGGCTTCGTCTGGTTCGGCGATGTCCCGACAGTGCTGGTCCTCGGCGGCTCGGCGATCGTCATCGCCGCGAGCGCGCTGGTCTATCTGGCACCCAAGCCGGTGCCCGCCCCGGTCAGGCTCGAACAAGCGCCATGAAGCTTCCGACATTGCTCGTCGCAGCCTGGATGCTTGACGTCCGGGCCGGATTTGCCGCCATGCGGCCCTCCCGGTTCCCTTATCCCCGCTTCGCTTTGGCGCTGGCGCTGGGCATCGGTGGCGGCCTGCTGTTCCAGCGCCTGTCGCTGCCGCTGCCCTGGATGATGGGGCCCATGATGTTCTGCACGCTGGCGGCGCTGTTGCGCGTCCCGGTCGCTGCGCCGCCGGTCATTCGCCCGCCGATGACCATGGTGATCGGCGTCATGCTCGGCGCGGCCTTCAGCCCCGATCTCGTCGCGCGCATCCCGCAATGGTGGCCGGCGACGCTGGGTCTCGTCCTCTTCATCGCGCTCTGTGGGGGGTCGGTGGTCTGGTACCTCCGAGCGATTGGCGGCTATGACCGTACCACGGCCTACTTCGCCGGCATGCCGGGCGGGCTGGTCGAGATGATCAGCATCGGCGAGGAGCGCGGCGGCGACGGCCAGGTCATTGCGCTGATCCATTCCGTCCGGATCCTGCTCATCGTCATGACCCTGCCCTTCGCCATCCAGTGGCTGGAGGGCGTATCCTTGAACCGCATGGCCGGCGCGGTTTCGATGTTCTCGACGCCGGCCATGGGCCAGATCTGGCTTATCACCTGTGGCCTCGTCGGCTGTTTCATCGGCCATATGCTGAAGCTGCCGGCAAAGTACCTGCTCGGCCCGATGCTGGTCAGCGCCGCCGTCCATCTCGCAGGCTGGAGCGACTTCAAACCTCCCTTCGAGATCGTCAACGCGGCCCAGTTGATCCTCGGCGTCGTCATCGGCTGCCGCTTCGCGGGCACGGCACCACGCACCGTCGGGCACATCATCCTGCTATCGCTGGGCTCGACTGCAATCCTGCTGTTCTGGACCGCCGCCTGCGCGGCCCTGGTCTCTTCGCTGACCGGATTCCGCGCCATGACGCTGATCCTGGCCTACTCACCGGGCGGCCTGGCCGAGATGAGCCTGATCGCACTCGCGGTCCATGCCGAGGTGGCCTTCGTCGCCGCCCACCACATTATCCGCATCTTCGTGGTCATGGTGGCCGCGGCCCCCGTCTACGCCGTGATCGCCCATTTCGGGCGCCGTGAGGACAGGCGCGACCCGCGAGGCGGCGGAATGCCCGCGGAGTGACAGCGTCCAGATCGGGCGATTGCATACATCTCATTCAAACAGTCGCAATAATGCACAGCCCATCACCGGAATCGGCCTCTTTCCGTTGACTATTGGGAGCGCGCGCCCTAATTGCCTGCCAACTGTACATTATCAGCATGATTCTGCCCGTCGCGAAGTCATCCCGACGCATTTCGTTCCGGCATCCAACATCAGGATTGCACATCATGGCGACACGCGGTGTCTCGGTCACGAACAAGCTCAGGGAAGCCTTGCTCGAGGGCGAATATGCTGGCGGCACGCGCCTGAACGAGGTCGATCTGGCCGATAGCCTGGCCGTTTCGCGCACGCCGATCCGCGCCGCGCTTTCGACGCTTGCCGCCGAAGGCCTGCTGGAATACCGGCCCAACAGCGGCTATGCGGTCAAGACCTTCGCGGCCAAGGATATCGAGGGCATCTATGCGGTGCGCGCCAATCTCGAGGGGTTGGGCGCGCGCATTGTCGCCCAGCAGGGGCTCTCTGACGTCCATCGCGGCCTGCTCCACAAGGTGCTGATGGACAGCGAGGATCTGCAGACCGCCCCGGACTGGAACGAGGAGGTTGCTGACGAATGGCGCGATCTGAACGACCGCTTCCACAACACGCTGATCGAAGCGTCGGGCAATTCGCATCTGGCGATGATGCTCCGCAAGTCGCGCGCCATTCCGCTGCTCAACCAGCTGAAATTCCGCTGGTTCGACGTGGCGACGATGGCCCGCGCCCATGACGATCACAGCCAGATCTTCGCCGCCATCACCGGCGGCCAGGTCGTGCGGGCCGAGAGCATCGCGGCCGAGCACGTCTATCGCTCCGGCCAGCGCATCATCGAGCACTGGCGCAAGATGGATACGCGCAAGCCGGTCGTCACCACCAAGGCGCGGGCCGCCTGATCTGGCGCGCTTTTCGTTCGACAGAACGAGGGGAATGCGCGGCCCATCACTATCTGGAGGTTGAGACGGCGCGCCCCCAAGGCCGCGCCGTCCAGTTACTCCCTCACGCGGCCTGCTTGAGACCCACCATGTCGGGACGGCGGTTGCGCCAGGACGTCGCCTGCTCAAAGGCATGCGCCGCCTGCAGCAGCACCGCCTCGGCAAAGGGCCGCGCCGCGAGCTGGATCGAGACCGGCAGGCCATTGGGGCCGAAGCCTGAAGGCACGCAGATTGCCGGCATGCCGGTCAGGTTGAAGGCCATGGTGAAGTTCGGCTTATCGAGATTGTCCCAACGCGGCACCTGGTCGATCGGCGGCGCCTCGTCTGGGTTGCCGGCCGTGAGCAGCACGTCGACGCCGGCCATCGCGGCCGCCATTTCGGCGATCAGTTCGCGCCGGCGCCGCAGCGCCTGAACATAGTCCATCCCGGTGCAGAGCGCGGCGAAGACCAGGCGGTCGCGATAGCGCTGCCCGAACTTCTCGGGGTTCTTCAGCATCATGCGCTCATAGGCGGCGCCGCGTTCGACCGTCGAAATGAAGAAGCCGGCGGCATTATACTCCTGCATGGCCGAGAGCTTGATCTCGACGACCTCCGCGCCGAGGCTCTCATAGGTCGCGATCGCCGCATCGATGCCGGCCTTGACCGCCTCGGCCACCGGCCGGTCGGTCTCGTGCCAGCGCCGCAGCACCCCTACCTTCAGCCCTTTTGCGCCCTTGCCCAGACCGGCGGTATAATCGGGTACCGGCCTGTTGGCGCTGGCGGGGTCGGCGGGATCATGGCCGGCCAACGCCTGCAGCATCAGCGCGCAGTCCTCCGTGGTCCAGGCCATCGGGCCGATATGGTCGAGCGAATAGGCGGCTGGCGCGACGCCCGCGCGGCTGATCAGCCCATAGGTCGCCTTCAGCCCGACGATGCCACACAGCGCCGCCGGACCGCGGATCGAACCGCCCGTATCTGTACCCAACCCACCCAGCACGAGTCCGGCCGCGACAGCAGCCCCCGTGCCGCTTGAGGAGCCGGCCGTGAAGCGCTGCGTGTTCCAGGGGTTGCGCGAGGGTGGCCAGGGCAGATCGAAGGAGGGGCCGCCATCGGCGAATTCATGGGTGGTGAGCTTGCCCATCAGCACGGTGCCGGCGGCATCGAGCGCCGCCGCGCAGGTCGCGTCTGTTTCGGGAACGTTGCCGAGTTTATGGGCCGACTGGCAGGTCGTCAGGATGCCCTTGGTGTCGATGATGTCCTTGAGGCCGATCGGAATGCCGTGCAGCGGCGATTTCGGCCCCGAGGCCTTGATCTCGGCCTCGGCCTTTTTGGCATCGGCGCGAGCACGGTCCTCCGTCAGGGTGACAAAGGCGTGCAGTTCCGGTTCGAAGGCCTTGACGCGGGCGAGGCACATCTCGGTGAGTTCGACCGGGGAGAGCTTGCCCGCCTTGATCAGGGCGGCGGCCTCGCTGATGGTCAGGATGTCCGTGCTCATCGTGCAATCTCCTCGGTGGGGAAGCTGAAGACATGGGCCGGCTCGACCATGTAGCTGCGCTCGCCCCGGATCCGGGCGGACATCTCGACGATGTAGCCATAGGCCTCGGCATATTCGGCGATCTGCTCGGGCGTCAGTTGAAAGCCGGCGCGCGCTAGAAGAGCGCCCATCTCGGCGTCGGAAGTGATCGGTGTGGGCATGGCTTGATCTCCTTCGAGGGGCGGATGCCCGCGGCTTGCGGGCGGCGGAATGCCGGAACCGGCTAGGCCGGCAGCCGGCGCTGCTTGCGGTGCTCGTCCTGGAAGATGAAGAGGGTGGCGCTCATCACGATCGCAGCGCCAAACAGCGCCCAGCGATCGGGAATCTCCTGGTAGGCAAGCCAGGCGAACACCGCGATGAAGGGCAGCCGGGCGAAATCGAACGGCATCACCGTCGAGGCCGGCGCATTGCGCAACGCCAGGAACAGCGTCAACCGGCCGACGAACATCGCCACCGCCATCACCACCAGGAACAGCAGCATGTCGAGCGACGGGGTCCGCCAGTAGAGCACTGCGGGGATGAGCCCGGTCACCACCGGAATCAGGGTGGTGATGGCGACGATGCGACTCATGCTCTCGATCTGCGTCAGCCGCTTGGAGACGAGATACATCGCGGCCATCGACAGGGTCGAGATCATCAGGGCGATGGTGCCGGCATCGAGCGCGACGAATCCCGGCCGCGAGATCACCATCACGCCCGCGAAGCCCACCATCACGGCAGCCCAGCGACTGCGCGAAACGCTCTCGCCCAGCAGCACGCCGGCGAGCGCCGTCACGATGATCGGGGCGGCAAAGGTCATCGCCGTCGCCTTGGCCAGCGGCACATGGGCGAGCGCGTAGAACCAGGTGAGGTTCGAGATGCAACCGACCCCCGTCATGACGGCGTAGAGCTTGCGCTTCTCGCGCCGGTCCGGCAGCCCTGCCCCGCCCCTCAACTGCGGCCAGACGAAGACCAGCATGATCAGATTCGTCAGGAAGCTGATCTGGAACGGGTGCAACTCCGTCGCGATCTGCCGGACCAGCGAATTCCCGCCCGCCAGGCAGGCCGTGCTCAGGATCATCCAGAGGATGCCGGCCTGAACGGTGGTGCGGGCATCGGCCATGATGGGGCAGGTTCCTTCGCGGTTGAGGGTTGAATGGGGCGGCCCCAAAGTGCCGCCCCCGTAAGACGTTCAGGCTGCGAGCAGCGCGGGCCGCGTCGAGCGCCAATTCGTCGCCTGCTCATAGGCATGGCCGAGCTGGAACACGGTCGCCTCCGCGAAGGCGTGCC
>QBLV01000146.1:8802-10349 GCA_003241815.1 Hyphomicrobiales bacterium
ATAGTTCCTGCCGGCGCCGCAGCGCCTGGACGTAGTCGGCGCCCGGCAAAAGCCCGCCCATGCTGATCCGGTCGCGCGCGATCTCGCCGTAATGCTCCGGCGTCGCGCGCAGATCCGCCTCATGGATCGCGAAGGCTTCCGACGACATGATGATCAGCCCGACGGCAGCGAAATCCATCAGCGGGGGCAGCGTCACCTCCTTGATCACACAGCCGAGCGACTTGTACACGGCGATCGCCTCCTCGATCGCCGCCAGCACGGGCTGCGCCGCCTCGTGATCCTTCTCATGGAAATGGCGGATCACGCCGATGGTCTTGCCCTTGACCGACTCGTCGAGCTTCTCGGTGAAGTCCGGCACAGCGACATCGGCGCAGGCCGGATCGAGCGGATCATGGCCCGCCATGGCCTGCAGCATCAGCGCCGCATCCTCGACCGTCCAGCACATCGGCCCGGCATGGTCGAGCGACTGCGACAGCGGCAGGATGCCCCGGCGCGAGAGCAGCCCATAGGTCGGCTTGATGCCCGCCAGCCCGCACAGCGAGGACGGGCTGCGGATCGAGCCACCGGTGTCCGAACCGGTCGCACCCAGCACCATGCCGGCGGCGACCGCCGCGCCCGAGCCCGACGAGGAGCCTCCGGTGGTGCGGGCCGGGTCCCAGGGATTGCGGGCGGGCGGTGTAAACAGGTCGAAGGACGGGCCGCCGATGGCGAATTCGAAGGTGCCGAGCTTGCCGGTGATGACCGCGCCGCTCTCGCGCAGCTTCGCCACCGTGAAGGCGTCCTCGGTCGGAACGCGGCTTTTGAGCAGGTTGGAATGGCCTGTCGTCGCCACCCCTGCCGTGTCGTAGATGTCCTTCAGGCCGACCGGGATGCCGTGCATCGGGCCCCGAGGCCCGCTCTTCCCGATCTCGGCTTCCGCCGCCTCGGCCGCTTCCAGCGCCAGCTCGGGCGTGAAGGCGACATAGGTGCTGAGCTTGGCGTCGAGCGCCTGCGTGCGCGCGATGCAGGCCTTCGTCAGCTCGACCGGCGAGAGCTTGCGCTCCGCGATCAGGGTCGAAGCCTCGCGGATGGTGAGCAGCGTCGGATCGCTCTTCATCTCAGCGGCTCGCCGGGGTGAAGATGTGCGCCGGCTCGGCGTCGTAGCCGCGCGGCTGGCGCACCCGCTCCCGCATCGCCTGCAGCAGCATGTAGGCGCTGCGCATCTCGTCCATGTTCTCGGGCTTGACGCTGATGCCGGCTCGGTCGAGCAGCACCTGGAAGGCTTCGGTCGAGATGGTTTCGCTCATGGTCGTCTCCACGCAAAGGAAATGGTCAGCTCACTCGGCGGCAAGCGCATGCTGCGCCCATTGCGCCGGGCGCAGGTCGCGGAAGGCCGTCGCCTTCTCGAAGGCGCTGCCGACGCGCAGCACGAGATCGTCCTGGAAAGGCCGCCCAACGATCTGCATGTTCAAAGGCAGCCCCGCCGCCGAGAAGCCCGAGCAGACCGAAAGGGCCGGCGACCCGGTCAAGTTGAAGACGCGTGTGAAGGAGGGCCGGGACCGCGACAT
>QBLV01000147.1:0-527 GCA_003241815.1 Hyphomicrobiales bacterium
CCGGGGCTGGGCCTCGCCCGGCGCGGCCCGCCTCCTGCTGCTGCGCCCGGCGCGGCTGCTGTTCCGGCTCACAGCCGATATCGACGCGCTCGATTCGCTTTATCTGCGCGTGCTCGTGCCCATGGCCGCCGCGCTGCTGACCGCGCTCGCGGTGCTCCTCGCGCTGGTGCCGCTGCATCCGGCGTTGGGCATGAGCGCCGGGGCGTGGCTGCTTGTCGCGGGGATCGGCCTTCCGGTGCTGGCTGCCCTTTCGGCGCTCGGGCCGGCGCGGCGGCGGGCTCATGCCAGCGAGGCGCTGCGGGCGCGGGCGATCGATCTCGTTGCCGGCCAGAGCGACCTCGTCATGGCCGGAAGGCTCCAGGCGCAATGCGCCGCCATGGACGCTGCCGACCGTAGGCAGGCGGTGAGCGACGACACTCTCAACCGCATCGAGACCGGTGTCGGCATTGGCTTCGGGGTGGCCTCGGCACTGTTGTTATCGGGCACTTTGCTGGCGGTGGCGGCGTTGGTCGAGGCGGGGCGGGTCG
>QBLV01000147.1:537-10338 GCA_003241815.1 Hyphomicrobiales bacterium
TCCTGATCGCGCTCGCAGCGCTCGAGCCCTTCGGCGCCTTGCGCCGCGGCGCGCTCGAACTTGGCCGGACCCTTCTTGCAGCAAGGCGGATCGGTCCGCGGCTCGCCTGCGCGGAGGCTGCTTCCGTCACCGCTTCGCCGTCACTGCCGGGTCTTGCACTGGCGAGTCTTGCACTGCCGGGTCTTGCCGTCCGCCTGAGCGGCGTTGCGGTCCGGCACGACGGCGCTGCGCTCCCGGGGCTCGCGGAGCTGTCGCTGTCGCTGCGCCTGGGTGAAACCGTTGCCGTTGTCGGGCCGAGCGGCGCGGGAAAATCGACGCTGCTGTCCGTCATCGCCGGTGAGATCGCACCCGGCCAGGGGCGGGTCGAGGCGCTGCCGGCCACGCTGCTGACGCAGCGCACGGAACTCTTCCAGGACAGCCTGCGCGACAATCTGCGGCTGGCCGACCCGGCCGCCGAGGATGGGCGCCTGCTCGCCGCACTGGCCTCGGCCGGCCTGCGCGCCGATGTCGAGGCTTTGCCCGGAGGACTCGATGCCCGCCTCGGCGAGAACGGGCTGGGCCTGTCCGGCGGCCAGGCGCGGCGGTTGACGCTGGCGCGGCTGATCCTGCGGGACACGCGGCTCTGGCTGCTCGACGAGCCGACCGAAGGGCTCGACGGAGCGACGGCGCGTGACGTGATGGCGCGCCTGCTGACCTGTGCCGAGGGGCGCTGCGTCGTCATCGCGACCCATGTCCGGCGCGAGGCGCAGGCTGCCGATCGCCTGATCGTCATGGACCGGGGCAACGTTGTGTCGGTGGTGCGGCGCGGCGAGCCCGCCTTCCAAGCTACGCTTGCGGCCTTGCGGCCGGATTGAAGACGAATTTCGTTGCCGGCGCGGCATTCCCGCAGCGCTGGTTGCTCACAGGAGGCCGGGCACTTTAGCCGGGACGCATATGGACCTCGACATTGTCGCGCTATCGCGCCTGCAATTCGCTATAACGGCGCTTTACCATTTTATCTTCGTGCCACTGACGCTCGGGCTCTCGGTCCTGCTCGCGATCATGGAGACGGTCTATGTCATGACCGGCCGGCCGATCTGGCGCCAGATGACGAAGTTCTGGGGCGTGCTGTTCGGCATCAACTTCGTTCTCGGCGTCGCGACCGGCATCGTCATGGAATTCCAGTTCGGCATGAACTGGAGCTATTACAGCCATTATGTCGGCGACATCTTCGGCGCGCCGCTCGCCATCGAAGGGCTGATGGCCTTCTTCCTCGAGGCGACCTTCGTCGGGCTGTTCTTCTTCGGCTGGGACAAGCTGACGAAAATCGGCCATCTGGCCGCGACCTGGGCGGTGGCTCTCGGCTCCAACTTCTCGGCGCTCTGGATCCTGATCGCCAATGGCTGGATGCAGAATCCGGTCGGCTCGGCCTTCAATCCGCAAACGATGCGGATGGAAATCACCGATTTCGCCGCGGTGCTGTTCAATCCCGTCGCCCAGGCCAAGTTCGTCCACACCGTCTCGGCGGGCTATGTCGCGGCCTCGCTCTTCGTGCTTGGCGTCTCCGCCTGGTATCTGCTGAAGGGGCGCCATATCGAGCTCGCCAAGCGCTCGATGACGGTCGCCGCCTCCTTTGGACTTGCGGCGTCATTGTCGGTCGTCGTGCTCGGCGACGAGAGTGGCTACCTCTCCTCCGAGCATCAGAAGATGAAGCTCGCTGCGATCGAGGGCATGTGGCACACGGAGCCCGCGCCTGCAGCCTTCACTTTGTTCGGCTTTCCCGATGCCGAAGCCCGCGAGACGCATTATGCCATCCGCATTCCCGGTGTGATGGGACTGATCGGCACGCGCTCGCTGACGACGGAACTGCCCGGCATCAAGGAACTCGTCGATCTGGCCAAGGTCAGGATCAAGGAAGGCGTGATCGCCTTCGATGCGCTCCAGACGATCCGCGCCGCAGGCAGCACCGGCGCCGTTCCCGAGGATGTCCGTAAGGCGTTCGAGGACAATGGCGCCAGGCTCGGCTACGGCCTGCTGCTCAAGCGCTATGTCGATGATCCGCGCAAGGCGACGCCCGAGCAGATCGACAAGGCGGCCTGGGACACGGTGCCGATGGTCGGGCCGCTGTTCTGGACCTTCCGCATCATGGTCGGGCTGGGGATGCTCTTCATCCTGCTGACGGCGGTGTTCTTCGTCCTGTCGGCGCGGCGCAGGCTCGATCGCTATCCGACGCTGCTCTGGATCGCGGTCTTCTCGATCCCGCTGCCCTGGGTCGCGATCGAATGCGGCTGGTTCGTCGCGGAGGTCGGCCGCCAGCCCTGGATCATCGAGGGCGTGCTGCCCACGGCCGCCGCCGTGTCCAGCCTCGGCGCAGGCACCGTGCTGTTCACCATCATCGGCTTCGTGGCGATCTACACCGTGCTGCTGATCATCGAGACGAAGCTGATGCTGGCCGCCATCCGCAAGGGCCCTGAGCCCGACCACGAGCCGGAAGCCCCCCTCGTTCCCGCAAACCTCGTCCCGGCGGAGTGACGCCATCATGATCCTTCATCAGTTCCTCGACTACGACACGCTGCGCCTGATCTGGTGGCTGCTGCTCGGCATCCTGCTGATCGGCTTTGCCGTCACCGACGGGTTCGATCTCGGCGTCGGCATGCTCCTGCCTTTCGCGGGCCGGGACGACGTGCAGCGGCGCGTCGTCATCAACACCATCGGCCCGGTCTGGGAGGGCAACCAGGTCTGGCTCATCCTGGGAGGCGGCGCGATCTTCGCCGCCTGGCCACCGCTCTACGCGGTGTCGTTCTCGGGCTTCTATCTCGCGATGTTTGCGATCCTCGCTGCGCTGATCCTGCGGCCTGTCGGGTTCAAGTACCGCTCCAAGCGCAAGAGCGCGGCCTGGCGTTCCGGCTGGGACTGGGCGCTGTTCATCGGCGGTTTCGTGCCGTCGCTGATCTTCGGCGTCGCGGTCGGAAATGTCCTGCAGGGCGTGCCGTTCCGGCTCGATGATGATCTGCGCATCTTCTATGACGGCAGCTTCTTTGGCCTGCTCAACCCCTTCGCTCTGCTCTGCGGGCTGTTGTCGGTGGCGATGCTGACCATGCATGGCGCCGGCTGGCTGACGCTGAAGACCTCCGGCGAGGTCTCGGTGCGGGCGCGGCGCTATGGCGGAGTCGCCGCGCTGGTGACGATCGTGCTGTTTGCGCTGGGCGGCCTGTGGCTCTGGCTCGGCATCGACGGCTACAGGATCACCAGCGCGGTGACCACGACGGGGCCCTCCAATCCGCTGCTGAAGACCGTGGCCATCGATGGCAAGGCGTGGTTTGCCAACTACGCCGCCCGGCCCTGGCTGCTGATCGCGCCCGCGCTCGGCTTCCTCGGTGCGATCGGGGCCTTTCTCGGGCAGCGTGGCGGGCGTCGCGAGGTGCTGACGCTGTTGTCGAGCAAGCTCTCGATCTTCGGCATCATCTCCAGCGTCGGCGTCTCGATGTTCCCCTTCATCCTGCCGTCCTCGGTCCAGCCCAAAGCAAGCCTGACGGTCTGGGACGCCTCCTCGAGCCATATGACGCTCTTCATCATGCTGGTCTCCGTCGTGATCTTCCTGCCGCTCGTCCTCGCGTACACGACCTGGGTCTACCGGGTGCTGTGGGGCAAGGTCGAGGAGCAGGCGATCCGCGACGAATCCGGCCACGCTTATTGAACCGAAAGGCATACGCCATGTGGTATTTTTCCTGGCTGCTCGGCCTCCCGCTCGCCGCCGCTTTCGCGGTGCTGAACGCGATGTGGTACGAGCTGATGGACGACGAGGCGAAGCGCAAGCAGGGGCCTGCGAGCCCGGACCCGCGATAGGGGGCCACGCCTGATCGCGCGGCTCAAGCGGAGCGTCATGCCAACCCGGCATGCCGCTCCGACATGCCCCCCGGCCAATCCGGCTGGCGCATTCGTGCCGACGCTCTGTCATAAATCTCCGCAGAATCGCGTCGCGGCCCGCCGATGCCCGGTGGCGTTGCGTCGTGCTCGCGCATGATGGGGGAGTTGTCGCCGATGGCCGTTGTGAAAGAAGTGCCTTACCGCACGCAGAACTGGACGCTGAGCAAGCCAATGGCGAGCGGGCGCAACGGCATCGTCGTCTCGCAAAACCGCGAGGCGGCGGAGGCTGGGGCCGCAATCCTCGAGGCCGGCGGCAATGCGGCGGACGCAGCGGTCGCTGCCTGTTTCGCACTGGCCGCCGTCGAGCCCTGGAACAGCGGGCTCGGCGGCATCGGCTTCGCGGTCGTGCTCAAGGCGAACGAGACGACGGCCAAAGTCGTCGATTTCGGCCCGGTCGCTCCGCGGCGTGCGGACCCGGCCGATTATCCGCTGACCGGCGAGATGAAAAAGGATCTGTTCACCTGGCCCGAGGTGGTCGGCGATGTGAACATCCACGGCCCGCTCTCCTTCGTCATCCCGTCTTCGGTTGCCGGCTACGCCGCGCTGAAGGAGAGCTTCGGCACCGCCATGCCGGTGGCGGAACTGCTCGCGCCGGCGATCGCGCTCGCCAAGCGCGGGCTGGCGCAGGATTGGTACACGACGCTCAAGGTCTCCTCCTCGGCCGCCGTGCTGCGGCTTTATGAGGAGAGCGCGCGGATCTATCTGCCGAACGGCCTGCCGCCGGTGCCGCCCTATCAGGGCAAGCCCGGCTTCGTCCGCCTCGGCAACCTGGCTTCGACGCTGGAGCGCCTGGCCTCGGCCGGGCTCGACGATTTCTACCATGGCGAACTGGCCGGCCGGCTCGCCGCCGACATCAAGGCGATGGGCGGCGTGGTCGATGCCGAGGATCTCGCCGGCTGCCGGGCCGTGATCCGCGATGCGCCGACGATCGACTGGCGCGGCACCCATCTCGTGCACACCGCCGGCGGGCTGACCGCTGCGCCGACGCTGGAGGCCGTGGTCGAGGGCATGGCTGCCGACAAGCCTGCTCCGCATGGCCCCGATGCCGACTGGTTCGCGACCCTCTCGCGCGTGATGCGGCAGGCCTATGCCAGCCGCCTCGAAGGGCTCGGTGCTGCCCAATCCGCGTCAGGTTCGGCGGCGAAGGAGCCCGGCGACACCTGCACGACCCATCTCACCGTCGTCGATGGCGACGGCACGCTCGTCTCGGTGACCACGACGCTGCTCTCGTCGATGGGCAGCCGCGTCGTCCTGCCCGATACCGGCGTGCTGATGAACAACGGCATGATGTGGTTCGATCCGCGTCCCGGCAGCGCCAACGCGATCGCGCCCGGCGCCCGGCCGCTCTGCAATATGTGCCCGGTGATCGTAACGCCAAAGGACGGAAGCTGGCCGCGCTATGCCGGCGGCTCGTCGGGCGGGCGGCGGATTCTCGCAAGCGTCTATCAGATGCTGGCCTGGACGGTGGATTGCGAATTCGGCCTGGAGACAGCCGCGCATCTGCCGCGCATCGACGTGTCCGGTCCGGACCAGACCAGTGCCGATCTACGCCTGCCGGCCGATACGCTGGCCGCGCTGGAGGCCGTCGGCCCGCTGGATGTCGTCGAGCATGGCGTGCTGCCGATCAACTTCGCTTGCCCCAACCTGATCCGCGTGGATCGCGACGGGGCGGAGGGCATCAGCGACGTCATCTCGCCCTGGTCGGCGGCTGTGGCGGCGAAGGGATAGGGATTTGGTGGTGTCGTGAGGAAACGCACCGTCATCCCGGGCGGCCGAAGGCCGTCCCGGGATCCATCTTAGGGAACGGTGCCTTACGATGGATCCCGGAGCTGCGCCGCTTCGCGGCTTGTCCGGGATGACGGCGCGGTTCCGAACTCAGGCGATATTCATCAGGCCCGCTTCAGCCCCCACGGATAGGGAGCCGAGCCCTTCTGCATGCCGGTCAGGCTCTTGCGATAGGCGGTGCGGATCATGAAGACGCCGAGCGGGATCGTCGCGGTGTCCTCAAGCGCGAGCCGGCCCAGGGTAGCGGCGATCTTTTTCTGCGACGCCTCGTCGGGTGCGTAGAGCCATTCCTCGGCCAGCGCCTCCGCCTTGGCGCTCTCATACCAGCCGAACCAGCCCTTCGCGCCCTGGCCGCGGACCAGATAGGACAGGGCCGGGTTGCTCCAGCCATTGGCTGAGCCGGTGGTGTGGAAGATGCTCCAGCCGCCCTTCTCAACCGGCTCGCGGCTGTTGCGGCGCTGGATCACCGTGCCCCAGTCGCTGGCGACGAAATCGACGTTCATGCCGATGCTCTTGAGCAGTTCATAGGTGACGTCGCCGAGCGGCCCGATATCGGGGAAGTCGGTCGGGCTGATGATCACGACCCTCTCGCCATTGTAGCCGGACTCCTTCAGCGCCGCCTTGGCCTTGTCGACGCTCTGGGGCATCAGGTCTTCGAGTTCGCCGTCGTAATACTGGCTGCCCCGGAACCAGAGGTTGCGCGAGGTCTTCCAGACCGAGGTGTCGTCGCCCTGGGTGGCGCGCATGTAGTCTTCCTGATTGACCGCCATGCGGACGGCGGCGCGCACCTTCGGGTTGTTGAAAGGCGGCTGCAGATGGTTGAGCCGCATGATGGCGCCACGGCCGGACTCGTCCGTGACCTCCCGAGTGATGTCGGGGCTCTTGGCCAGCATCGGCTGGAGGTCTGAGAGCGGACGTTCCCACCAGTCGACCTCGCCCTTGATCAACGCGTTCGCGGCCGTCGCCGGGTCGGGCAGGATCTGCCATTCGATGCGTTTGAAATTCGCGACCTTGCCGCCGGCATTGCGGCTGGAGGGCTCGCTGCGGGGCTTGTAGTCCTCGAACTTCTCATAGGCGACCTTGCTGCCCGAGACGAATTCGGCAGGGATGAAGCGGTAGGGGCCAGAGCCGACAACCTCGGTGACCTGCTTTGTCGCCTCCGTCACCGCCAGCCGTTCCGGCATGATGAAGAGCGGCGAATCGGCCTTGGCCAGAACATCGAGCATCATCGGGAACGCCCGCGTCAGCTTGATCTCGAAGGTCTTGTCGTCGACGGCGGTAGAGGATTCGATGACCTTGGCGAGGAGCTGGCCGTAAGGGTCGCGCTGGACCCAGCGTTTCAGGCTCTGGAGACAGTCGGCGGCCTTGACGGGGGCGCCATCGTGGAAGGCGAGTCCGTCGCGCAGTTTGAAGCGCCAGCTCTTGCCGTCGGCCGCGACCACATGGCTCGCGATCATCTGCGGCTGCGGCTTGCCGGCGAGATCGAGCCCGTAGAGCGTGTCGTAGATGTAGTAGCCGTGATTATTGGTCACGGTGGCCGTCGTCCAGACCGGGTCGAGCGCGGTCAGATTGGCCTGCGGCACGAATTTCAGCGTGGTCGCCGATTGCGCGGATGCGCGCCCGATGACGGCTGGCCCAGCCAGCGTCAGAGCGGTCGCCCCCTTCAGGAATGTGCGGCGCTTCATGGATGTCGACCCCTCTTGGTTTTGATCACTGATGGCATCGGACACGCGCGCCGGGAAGGCTGTCTTGGACGTTTCTGCCGCTCCGGACAGCCAGCTCCCGCACGCACAGCCAACGGGCTCAATCGAAGCCAAGGAAACCGGGCGTCTCGCTGATACGCGGCGCGGCGGTGAGCCTGGCGATGTCGGGCACGGGACGGGCGGTCAGAGCATCGCCGGCCAGAGCCTGTTCGAGCGCGGCCGCGACCGCAAGCACCTTGGCGTCGCCGCCGCGCGGGCCGACGATCTGCAGGCCGAAGGGCATGCCATTGTCGTCGAGCCCGACCGGCAGCGAGATCGCGGGATGGCCGACCGTGGTGACGGCATAGGCCAGCGCCAGCCAGTGGAAGTAGGTCCTGGTCGGCGTGCCGTCGATCTCGGCTGGATAAAGTTCGGACCAGGGGCGTGGGCTCAGCGTCACGGCCGGCGACAGGATGACGTCGTAATCCTCGAAGAAGACCTGCCATTTCTGGTAGATCGCGGTCTGCTGCTTCAGCGCGCGGGTGATATCGAGCGCGCCATAGCGCAGCCCTTCCTCGACATTGGCTCGGACATTGGGGCCGACCATCTCGGGCGTGTCGCGGACTTTCTCATACATGCCAGCGAGGAAGGCGATCGAGCGCAGGACCTCGAAGGTTTCGTCGGTGCCGGAGCAGTCCGGCGTCGCTTCCTCCGTCGCGGCAAAAAGGGAGGAGAAGGCACCGACTTTTTGCGCGAAGACCTTGCGGATGTGCTTCTCGGTCGGCGCGAAGCCGAAATCGGGCGTTATCGCGACTTTCAGCGAGGCGAGGTCGATGGTTGCGGGGCGCGCGAAATCCTCCGGGCGGCGGGTCGTCTTGCCGTGGATCGTCGTCGCCAGCGCGTCGCAGGAATCGTCGCCGATCATGCTCGACAGCAGCAGGCAGAGATCAGGCACCGTGCGGGCCATAGGACCCAGGACGGGCAGGGGGTTCCAGCCGATCGGCCGCTTTTCGCTCGGCACCAGGCCCGGCGAGGGCCGGAAGCCGACGATGCCGTTATAGGCGGCGGGGTTGCGCAGCGAGCCGCCCGTGTCGGAGCCGGTCGCGATCGGCACCATGCCGGTCGCGAGGGCGACACCAGAGCCGCCGGAAGAACCGGCGGCGCATTTCATGGGATCGAACGGGTTTCCGGTGGCGCCATAGACGGCGTTGCGGGTGTTGGCGCCGGCGCCCCATTCGGGCGTGTTGGTCTTGCCGAGCACGATCGCGCCGGCCTCGCGCACCTTGGCGACGATGAGCTGGTCTTCTGCCGGAACATGATCGCGAAAAAGCTGGCTGCCATAGGTTGTGCGCAATCCTGCGACGTTTTCCAGGTCCTTGATGCCGATCGGCAGGCCGTGCAGGGCCGGCAGCGCATCGCCGCGCATGGTCGCCGCATCGGCCTCCTTCGCGGCGGCGCGGGCGCGCTCGTCGTCGCGGGCGACCATGGCGTTGACGGCAGGATCGACGGCATCGGTGCGCGCGATGCAGCTTTCGAGCAGTTCGCGCGCCGAGAGTTTCTTGGCGCCGATCAGGGTGCGCGCTTCGATGGCGCTGAGGTCGCAAGGATTGGTCAAGTGGTCAGGCCTCTCGTTTGGGGACCGCGCGACGCAAGATGCATGCCTGAGGTCCGGCACCGCAATCTGACGTCAAAGCCGCCAGCCGTGAAGGGGCCACCGCGCGGGGATGGGGCGCGGCCTGCGCGGATGCTTCAGCTTCCCTGCCCGCCGGCCGCCAGCCCGAGGAACAGCGCCGCGCCGAGCACGGCGACGAAAGCGGCGGCCAGCAGCTCCAGCCCTGCCAGGGCACGGGCCCCGCGCAATGACGAGCCCCCCGCCAGCCGGAGCGCCGCGAACTTGAAGAACACGGCGAGCGCCGCGAGCGCGCCCGTCGTCAGCGCCGTGCCGAGCGCCATGGCGAAGGCCGCGGCGATGCCGGCCCAGAGCAACCCCTGCGAGGCTGCGAACACCAGGATGATGAGCGCTCCAGCGCAGGGTCGCAGACCCGCGGCCAAGACCACGCCGGACATCTCGCGCCAGTTCCGCAAATGCGCGATCTCGTCGGGCGATGGCATGTGGACATGGTCGCAGGCGGCGTCATGCGCCTGGGCACCGTGGCCAAGCGCCAGCAGCCCGCCCGATTTGCGCCAGAGCATGAAGGTGCCGACGAGCGCCACCAGCGCGAAGCTCGCCCGCTCGACGATGTCGGTGGCGACGGCCATGGTCTGGGCGGTCTGACGCAGGGCGATGGTCAACGTTCCGACGAGCGCGATCGCGACCAGCGCCTGCAGGGTCGCGGCTGCGAAGCTGAGCGCGAGGCCGCGTCGCAGGCCGCGATCGTCGGCGACGATGTAGCCCGAGATCACGGCCTTGCCATGGCCCGGCCCCGCC
>QBLV01000148.1 GCA_003241815.1 Hyphomicrobiales bacterium
GATGCGATCCGCGACGGCTCGCTCGTGCCGCTGCTGTGGGACTATCCGATGCAGGAACACGCGCTCTATGTCGTCAGGCCGCCGGGCGCGTATGTGCCGGGCAAGGTCAGGGTGCTGATCGATCTGCTGGTCGAGCGTTTCGGCGGCGTGCCCTATTGGGATCCCTGCCAGATCGCGGCGCGCGAGCACCGCGTCGGGCTGGGTTTCGTGCCGGGATTCGAGAACACAGCGGACGCGCATCAACCGGCGTGATCTCCAGCATCACGCGATTTGGCGTGGCTTGCGACGCGGCTTCCGGCACTCTCGCCTCAACCTAACGGAGGTCGCCGATGTTGCTCGTGGGAATGCTGGATAGCCCCTATGTCCGCCGCGCGGCCGTAACGGGCACGCTGCTCGGGCTCGATTTCGAGCACCGCTCGGTCTCGGTCTTCCGCCATATGGATGAGTTTCGAGCGATCAACCCGCTGATCAAGGCGCCGACGCTGGTGGCCGATGACGGCGCCGTGATCAGCGAATCGCTGCTGATCATCCAGCATTTCGAGGATGTCGCCGGGCGTTCCCTGCGCCCGGTCGAGGGCAGCGCGCGGACGCGCGATCTGGCGCTGACCGGCATCGGCATCGTCGCCGCCGACAAGGCGGTCTCGATCGAATACGAGCGCAAGCGGCCGGAGGCGCAGCGCTACCAGCCCTGGCAGGAGCGCATCGTCACGCAGTTGCATGTCGCGCTCGATTTGCTCGACGCGGCCGCTGCGCGCGGCGAGCTGACGGCGGGGCCGGAGCTTTTACCCTGCGACATTGCAGCAGCCATCGCCTGGGGCTTCTGCCGCTACGTGATTCCCGATTTCGTGCCGGCGGAACGTTGGCCGGCGCTGTCGGCGCAGGCGCAGGCCTGCGAGGCGCTCGACGTGTTCAAGGCCTGGCCGATCGACCGCGAATAGCCTGCGTTCGATGTCGATCAGGCGCTCGCGCCGTTCACCATGCCCAAATGCCGCAGTCATTCCCTCCTCTCCGCATCTTGCAATCTGGAGATTCGGGTGCATTTTGCGGGAGAGTTAGGGAAGATTCGCCTCCTGGTCGGTAGCGCGCATTCGGCGCTGTTAGCAGGAGATGACAATTGGCTCGTTCCAAGAAGGCCGGCAAAATGACCGGCCAAGGCGAAGTCCGCCGGCTCTGGCCCGCGGAACGCGATCTGTTCAAGGCCCATTTGCTGAGACTCGACGACGTCACGCGTCGCGAGCGCTTCGGCACGGCCGTCAATGACGCCTTCCTCGAAAACTATGCCGTCACCACCTTCGGCGTCGGCGGGCTCGTCTATGCCTTTATCGAGGACGGCGAGGTCCGTGGCGCTGCCGAACTGCGCGGACTCGAGGACATCGTCGCCCAGACCGGGGAGGCGGCTTTCAGCGTCGAGAGCGCGTGGCGCCGACGCGGCATCGGCGGTACCCTGTTCGGCCGTCTGATCACGGCGGCGCGCAATCGCGGCATCCGCACCCTCTACATGACCTGCCTGCCGGAGAACGCTGCGATGCGGCGGCTGGCGCGCAAGTTCGAGGCCGATCTCGCCGGCGGCTATGCCGATGTCGAGGGCGTGATCGCGACGGGCGGCCCGACGCCTTTCACCATCATCGACGAGGCGTTCGATACGGCGCGGGGCTTGGCGGCTATGGCGCTTTCGCTGCAGCGCAGGCTCTGGGGGCCGGCGCTCTTCGGCCGTTCGCAAGGGGCGTGATTCGCAGGGTCGTAAGCCGACGCGCGCCTAACGGCTGAGCGAGAGCGCGGCGCCCGATTTCGTCACGGCGCCGTCCATCGCGCCGCCGCCGCTGGTGCGCAGCCGCGCGACGACGGTTCCGCCCTGCTGGTAGAGATAGACCTCGCCGTCGCGGTAGTCCCAGGCCGTGACCTTCTGCAGATCGCGATTGGCGCAGCCGGCCGCGTTGGCGCGGTAGAGATCGAGCGCGGGCGAACTCGACAATTGCACGCGGCAGGAGCTGCCGGTAGCCTCCTTGGCGGTCCAGTTGCCGATGACGCCGTCGCGCGAGGTCACAGCCGGGCGCGCCATGCTGGAACCGGCGCCGAGCGTGGCGATCTGGCCGCCGCCGCCACGCAGGGTCGGAATCTCGGTTGGCTGCGGCGCTGCGGGGGGCGGCGTTTCCTGCGGCAGGCCGGGCGCTGCGGGGTTGTAATAGGGATCCTGCGGCGGTGGCAGTGCGCCGGGCTGGGCGGAGGCAACGGGATAACCGCCCTGCTGCGGATACCCACCCGTCTGCGGATAGCCGCCGGGCGGCGGTAAGGGCTCGGAGGTCACCGGGGCGGAGCTGATCGGCGGCGCGGGCTGGAGTGTCGGCTGGCCATAGGCGGAGCCGGGCCCGGGCCCCGAGCCCGGGCCGCCCACGAAACGCTGCGAGCCGGCGCAGGCGGTCAGCGCCAGCAGCGGCAGCAGACTGGCGGCCTTCAAGGTCATGGCCATGGTTGCGGTCTTCTTGGTCATGAAGCGTCGGTTCCGATCGATATGCAGTGCGGGCCTGACGGTCGAGAGGCCGAGGATGGGTGAATCCTAAATCATCCCTGTGAACGGGACATGAGCGTGCTCGCGGTTTTGCGTCCATAGCCCAGCTGGCATGGCTTGCGAACCCGTCGCGCGCCATCTGGTTCCGGCCCGGGCGGCGAGGCATAGTCCTGCGGTTCCGCAGGAGACACCAGAGACATGACCACCAGGCCGCTCGCCCCGCCTTCCATCGCCAAGCCCTTTGCGCGGTATAGCCACGGCGTCGAGGTGCCGGCGGGCCACAGGCTCGTGGCGTGCTCGGGCTAGCTCGGTGTCGCCGCCGACGGCACGATTCCCGAGGATGCGCGCGCGCAGGCCGATGTGTGCTTCGCCAACATCGCCGCGATCCTCGCGGATGCGGGCATGCGGCTCTCCGACATCGTGCGGATCAATGCCTATGTCACCGACCGCGCCCATATGAAGGGCTATATGGAGGCGCGCGACGCCCATGTCGCGACGCCGCCGCCGGCCTCGACGCTGATGATCGTCTCGGGCTTCACGCTGCCGGCGTTCAAGGTCGAGATTGAGGTGCTCGCGGCGGCGCCGTGAAACCGTGAAACACCCGGCCTCTACAATTCCACGTCATCCCGGAGCTCCGCTTCGCTGCGTCCGGGATGACAGCGTGTTTCCGAACCCGGATTACCTCTGAATTCGAACGCCTTACCCCGCCTTGCGCTTGTTCTGCCGGTTGGCGATCAGATCGTCGACCACGGCCGGATCGGCGAGCGTCGAGGTGTCGCCGAGCGCCGAGAACTCGTCCTCGGCGATCTTGCGCAGGATGCGGCGCATGATCTTGCCTGAACGGGTCTTGGGCAGGCCCGGCGAGAACTGGATCAGGTCCGGTGAGGCGATCGGCCCGATCTCCTTGCGGACATAGGCGACGAGATCCTTGCGCAGGGCCTCGCTGGGCTGCTCGCCGGTCATCAGGGTGACATAGGCGTAGATGCCCTGGCCCTTGATGTCGTGGGGGTAGCCGACGACGGCGGCCTCCGAGACGGACGGATGGGCGACGAGCGCCGATTCGACCTCCGCCGTTCCCATGCGGTGGCCGGACACGTTGATCACGTCGTCGACGCGGCCGGTGATCCAGTAATAGCCGTCGGCATCGCGCCGGCAGCCGTCGCCGGTGAAGTACTTGTTCGGATAGGTCGCGAAATAGGTCTCTTCAAAACGCTTGTGGTCGCCATAGACGGTGCGCATCTGGCCGGGCCAGCTCGCGGCGATGACGAGATTGCCCTCGCAGGCGCCCTCCAGAACCTTGCCCTCGGCATCGACGATCTCGGGCTTGACGCCGAAGAAGGGCCGAGTCGCGGAGCCTGGCTTGAGCCTCGTCGCGCCCGGCAGCGGCGTGATCAGGATGCCGCCGGTCTCGGTCTGCCACCAGGTATCGACGATGGGAGCGCGGCGCTCGCCGACGACGCGGTGATACCACTCCCAGGCTTCCGGGTTGATCGGCTCGCCGACCGAGCCGAGCAGACGCAGCGATTTGCGCTTGGTCTTCTTCACCGGCTCCTCGCCCGCGCCCATCAGGGAGCGGATCGCGGTCGGCGCGGTGTAGAAGATGTTGACCTTGTGCTTGTCGATGATCTCCCAGAAGCGCGAGATCGTCGGATAGGTCGGGATGCCCTCGAACATCAGCGTGGTCGCGCCATTGGCGAGCGGCCCGTAGAGAATGTAGCTGTGGCCGGTCACCCAGCCGACATCGGCCGTGCACCAGTAGATGTCGCCGTCATGATAGTCGAAGACGTATTGGTGCGTGATGGCGGTGTAGACGAGATAGCCGGCGGTCGTGTGCAGCACACCCTTGGGCTTGCCTGTGGATCCGGATGTGTAGAGCAGGAAGAGCGGATCCTCCGCCTTCATCTCGACCGGCGGGCAATGGCCCGAGGCCTTCGCGGCCTCATCATGATACCAGACGTCGCGGCCTTCGCGCATGGTGACGTGGCCGCCGGTGCGCTTGACCACGATGACCGTGCCGATGCCGCCCTTGACCTTGTCGTCGGCGGCGTCGACGTTTTTCTTGAGAGGCACGGCGCGGCCGCCGCGCAGGCCCTCATCGGCGGTGATGACGATCTTCGAATCGGAATCCTCGATGCGGCTCGCCAGCGAATCCGGCGAGAAACCGCCGAACACCACCGAATGGATCGCGCCGATGCGGGCGCAGGCCAGCATCGCATAGGCGGCTTCCGGGATCATCGGCATGTAGATCGTGACGCGGTCGCCCTTCTTGACGCCGCGGGCTTTCAGCACGTTCGCGAATTTGCAGACCTCGGTGTAGAGCTGGCCGTAGCTGATCTTCTTCGATTCCGAGGGGTCGTCGCCCTCCCAGATGATTGCGGTTTGCTTGGCCCGGGTGGCGAGATGCCGATCGACGCAGTTGTAGGCGACGTTGGTGGTGCCGTCCTCGAACCACTTGATCGAAACCTTGCCGGGCTTGTAGCTGGCGTTGCGGACCTTGGTGTACGGCTTGAACCAGTCGATCCGCTTGCCGTGCTCGCCCCAGAACTTGTCCGGGTCCTTGATCGAGGCCGCATACATCTTCTTGTACTTGGCGTCATTGGCCCACGCCTTCTTGGCCCAGGTGGTCGGCACGTCATAGATCATCTCGGTCATCGCAGGCGTCTCCCCAGACTCGGGCCGATTTTTCATGTTCTGGAGCCGGCCCGGCACTCTGCGCGCGTCAAGTCCGCTTCCTTCGAATTGCGCGCATCATAAGGTGCGGGCCCGGCCGGGCCAAGCCGGCGTGCGTCGCACTTTGGGGGTAGAGAACGACGCGATGGGCGCCTAAAGCCCGCCCATCTTGCAGACCAGCGCCCATTCGTCGTCGGCGACGGGCTGGACCGAGAGGCGGAAGGAGGTCACCAGCGACATCTTCGCCAATTTGGGCTCGGCCTTGACCTGGGCCAGCGTCACCGGCTTCGGCAGCGGCTTGACCGCCTTGAAATCGACCAGCACCCAGGGCTCGCCAGGAATCCAGTTATAGGCTTCCTTGATCACCTCGACGATACCGACGACCTCTAGGCCTTCGTTGGAATGATAGAAAAAGACCTGATCGCCCTGCTTCATCGCCATCAGATGCAGCTTGGCAGTGTGGTTCTTGACGCCGTCCCAATGCGTGCCCTTGTCGCCCGCCGCCACCTGCTGTTCCCAGGACCATTTCGAGGGTTCGGATTTGACGAGCCAGTGGGCCATGGGAGTTTCTCGGCAGTGGGCAGTGGGCAGTGGGCAGTGGGCAGTGGGCAGTGGGCAGTGGGCAGTCGATACCGAAATCCTGCCCGACTGCCTACTGCCTATTGCCTATTGCCCGTCTTCCTCCTGCGGCACCGCCGGCTTCGAGGCTTCCGGACCCTGCTCGTTCCAGAAGCGCACCATCTCGCGCGTCAGCGAAGCGTAATCCTGCGGCTCGAGCTCGACCCGGACCTCACCTTCGCCGAAAGGCAGAATCAGCACGAAGCGGTGCGTGCCTTCCGCCCTGCGGCGACGGTGCTGGATCACCGGCCCGGCCGGCACGCGCCCGGCCAGCGCCACGGGCAGGCTCTCGGCGACGAGTTCCGAGCCCGTCGTCTTGCGAACCTCGGCGATGCCCTTCGCCACCCGCTTCGTCAGATCCGACCAGTCGCCTGCCATCGCAATCTCCTTGTTTAAAGTTCCGCGCGCAGCGGGCGGGTCAGCAGGCCCGTGACCGCTTCACGTACGCCGCTGGTGCCGGCGATGATCCCCTCGACCGCTTCGGCGATCGGCATCTCGATGCCCCGTGCCCGTGCCATCCGCGCCAGGATCGAGGCGGTGAAGGCTCCCTCGGCCAACTGGCCGCCTGCCGCGTCCGCGACGTTCTTGCCCTGCCCCAACGCCAGTCCGAAGGCGAAGTTGCGCGATTGCGGCGAGGCGCAGCTCAGCACGACGTCCCCCAGCCCCGACAGCCCCATGAGCGTTTCGCCCTGCGCGCCATGGGCCTCTCCGAAGCGGCGCAGTTCTGAAAAGCCGCGCGCCACCAGCGCGGCGCGCGCGCTTTCGCCGTAGCCCAGGCCGATCGCGATGCCTGCCGCGATGGCGAGCACGTTCTTGGCGGCGCCGCCGATCTCGACGCCGCGAGGATCGGCGCTGTGATAGATGCGGAAAGCCGGCGAACTCAGGGCTTCGGCGAGCGCCTGCGCCAGACCGGCATTCTCGGCGGCCAGCGTCACAGCCGTCGGCAGGCCCCGGCCGATATCGATCGCGAAGCTCGGGCCCGACAGGATCGCGGGCACGGCGCCGGGCCAGACCTGGGCGATCACCTGCGTCGTGAACAGGCCGGTCGCCTGCTCGATGCCCTTGGCGGCCGAGACCACCGGGAACCCGGAGGGCAAAACGGACGACAGCGCGCCGCAGACCTGTCGCAGATTTTGGGTGGGAATGGTCACGAGGAGCGCATCGGCCCGTGCGAGCTCGTCGAGCCTGCTCGTCGCGGAGACGGTGTCGGGAAGGGCGATGCCGGGAAGGCGGGGCACCGTCCGCGTCGCCCGGATGGACGTGGCGGTCGCCTCGTCGCGAGCCCAGAGCACCACCTCGCGCCCGGCCCGTGCCGCCGCGAGCGCCAGCGCCGCGCCATAGGCACCGGCTCCGACGACCCCGATGGTGCGAAAATCGCCTGCGGTCGTCATTCCGCGACGCTGGTCGGGACGGGTTCCGCATCATGCGGCCGCAATTCGTCGAGCGGCCAGCGCGGGCGTGCCAACGCGCTCATATCGTCGATCATGCCAAGCCGCAGCCGTTCGATCCCAGCCCAGGCTATCATCGCGCCGTTGTCGCCGCAGAGGTCCAGCGGCGGCGCGACCATCGGCAGGCCGGCCTCGGTGGCGAGTCGGGTCAGACCGCGCCGGATCGGCTCGTTGGCGGCGACGCCGCCGGCGACGACCAGCGTCGTGGGCGCGATGCCGGCCGCGTTGCAGGCTCGCAGGCCCGCCCGCGTGCGGTCGACCAGCACGTCGACGACGGCGGCCTGGAAGGAGGCGCAGAGATCGGCGACGTCGCGGTCCGAGAGCGGCGCGATGCGCTCCGCCACTAGCCGCACTGCCGTCTTGAGCCCCGACAGCGAAAAGTCGGGGTTGGGCCGACCCTGCATCGGGCGCGGAAAATCGAAGCGCTCGGGGTCGCCCTTCAGCGCCTCACGCTCGACCGAGGGGCCGCCGGGGTAGGCCAGGCCCAGCATCTTGGCGATCTTGTCGAAGGCCTCGCCGACGGCATCGTCGATGGTGCCGCCGAGCTTGAGATAGTCGCCGACGCCGCGCACGGCGAGAAGCTGGGTGTGCCCGCCCGAGACCAGCAGCAGCAGATAGGGGAAGGCGAGGTCGTCGGTCAGCCGTGCCGTCAGGGCATGGGCCTCGAGATGGTTGATCGCGATGAAGGGCTTGGCCGTGACCAGCGCGATCGCCTTGGCGGTGGTCAGGCCGACCATGACGCCGCCGACGAGGCCCGGGCCCGCGGCCGCCGCGACGGCGTCGATTTCGGTGGGCTTCAGGCCCGCCGTCTCGAAGGCGCGTAGCACGACACGGTCGATCGCTTCGACATGGGCGCGCGCCGCGATCTCGGGCACGACGCCACCATAGGCTGCATGCGCGGCGATCTGGCTCAGCACCTCGTTGGACAGGATCTTGACCTCGCCGGAGCGCTCGACCGACACGATCGCGGCCGCGGTCTCGTCACAAGTCGTCTCTATTCCCAAAACGCGCATGATCGGTCGAACAGGTCTCGGGAGCAGGTGAAGGGTAAGGGCGGGAGATGGTGCGGCGATTTCGCGCCGGGAATTCTCTCGTATAGTGCGTCAGCGCGCAGAAGGCCAAGGGTGTCGATCATAAGGTCCCGTGACGGGCTCGCCCAGCGAAGGCGTCTGGTGGAACACATGCGCCCGTGGAACACATGCGCTGATGAGTGATTTGGTCAGGGCGGTGTCTGGCGCCATCGGGCAGCGCGCCGGATCGATGCAGATGCCCGGTCGGGACAAGACACGCTTGGCCGAGACGAGAGGAGACCGCATGCGAATCTTGGTGTTCCGCCCGCCAGTCGAGGCCGAGCGTACGGCCGCCGCGATTCGCGCTCGCGGCCATGAGGCAATCGTGGCGCCGCTGTTTGCGGTCTCGCGCCTGCCGGCGCCGGCGCCGCAGGGGCCGTTCTCCGCGATCGTGCTGACCAGCGCCAATGCCGTCCCCGCACTCGCCGATCTTCCGCAAGCCTGGCGGGACCTGCCGGTTTTCGCTGTCGGTGGACGCACGGCCGCCAGGGTGCGTGAGGCCGGTTTCGAGGATGCCCGCAGCGCCAACGGCAATCGCGACGACCTGATCGGCCTGATCCGCGACAATCTCGCGGCCCCGGCAGGCCTGCTGATGATCGTCGCGCGCGATCGGCACGAGGATGTGGATACGAGGCTGACGGATGCGGGCTTCGAGGTCGCGATCTGGGAGGCCTATGAGGCGCAAGCCGTTTCGGTGCTGCCGGCGGACGCGCAACAGGCTTTGCGCCAAGGTGGCGTGGATGGCGCTCTGCATTACTCGGCGCGCGGCGTGCGAACCTGCCTTGCTCTGGCGCGCGATGCCGGGCTCGCCGAGGCTTTGCTCGACCTGACCCATGTCACGCTCTCTGCGGATGTGGCCGGTCCGCTGATCTCGGCCGGCGCCAGCACCGTGCTGGTTGCGGAGTATCCGGAGGAGGCCGCCCTGCTGGCGGCGCTGGACCAAGTGTCCGCTCGCAATCGTCTCGTTGGGGATGTTACACAGGGCGCGGTTGCGCCTGATGGCGTCGAGACGGACAAGGACGCGATGACGGAATCCGAGACGCCGAACGGCACGCCCGACGCCAAAGCCACCTCGAATGGCGAAGCGGAGTCCGGCAACAGGTCGAAAACCCGGACGGGGAGCCGATCGGGCCGGACGCCGCCGACGATCGACGTGAAGGCACAGGATGTGACGCAGGATACGGCGACGCATGAGGGGGCGACCTCGGCCGTCGCGGAAGCCGCTCCCGCTGCCGAAGAAGGGCCCGCGCCGGCGCCCGGGGCGGAAGTCCCGCCCGGGGCCGTCGTCTCGCCCGAAGCCGTACTTCCGACAGAGGCCTTGCCTCAGGAATTTGCCGGTGGCGCGAGCGCCGGACCTGTTCAGGACAACCCGGCCGCCCCGGCGCCCAGCCCGCCGGCCGAGCCTGCACGTTCGCGGCTGCCAGCGCTCGCTTTGGCAGGCCTCGTCGGCGGCATTGTCGGTGCCGGCCTGGTCATGCTGGCGACGAGCCGTATGACGCCGGCCGTCACCCCCGAGCAGATCGCACAGCTTCAGAGCCGCCTCGATAGCCTGCAGACCGCCGCGACGACTCTCGACCGGAAGGCCAGTGCGGCTTCGGAGACGGCCACGAAGGCCGGTGCGGCGGCCCAGGCCGCGACGGCGCGCACCGAGGAGCTCGCCCGCGCACAAGCGCCCGATGCCAGCGCCATTGCAGGGCTGAACGCACAGGCGCAGCGTGCCGAAGCGGCCGCCAGCGCGATCGGCCAGCGACTGGAGCAGAACGCCGCGCGTATCGGGACGGTCGAAACCCTGGCCAAGGCCGCGGCCGCGCCGAGCCCGCAGGCGCTTGCCGCCGCGCGGATCGTGCTGGCGGAGCGGGTGCAGACTGCGATCGCCTCCGGACAGCCCTTCGCCAGGGATGTCGCGGCGCTGGCCAAAGGCGGGGCGCGCCCGAACAGCTTGCGGCGCTCAATGCCGTCGCGGCGTCAGGCGCGCCG
>QBLV01000149.1 GCA_003241815.1 Hyphomicrobiales bacterium
CGCCCATCCAGGGTGAGCTTTGCCTTTGCGCCCCCCACCCCTAACCCCTCCCCACGAGGGGGAGGGGAACGCGGCGGAGCCTCACTTCTTCGCGGGCTTGATGTCCATCGCCAGCGTGTCCTCGTCGACGCGGGGCGCGATCGTGACCTTGTCCTTCTGCATCGCCCAGGCCGAGCCGACCGCGACGATCGGCAGGCGCGGGCGATCCTTGGCGACGATGGCGTTGGCCTGCGAGAGCAGGTCGTTGCGCTTGGTCTCGTCGAGCTCGACGGCGGCATCCTCGATCAGCTTGTCGAGCGCTGGGTTCTTGTAGCCGAGCACGTTGAAGGCGCCGAGCTTCTTGGCCGGGTCGTTGGAGTGGACGACAGAGGACAGCGTGTAGTTGGCCTCGCCCGTCAGCGTGCCCCAGCCCGACATGGCCAGCGAGTATTCGGCGCGGGTGCGGGCCGGGAAGAACACGGCAGCCGTCTGCGCGTTGGCGGTCACGTCGAGGCCGATCCGCGCCAGCATCTGCGCCACCGAAGTGCCGACCTGGCGGTCGCCTGGCAGGCGGTCGTTGGTGAAGGAGAAGCTGGTCTTGAAGCCGTTGGGGTAGCCGGCCTCCTCGAGCAGCTTCTTGGCCCGGGCGATATCGACCTTCAACGGCGGCAGGCTCTTGTTGAAGCCGGCGATGCTGGAGGTGACGAGCTGGTTGACCGGCGCGCCGAGCCCCTCCATCGCAATCTCGACCAGCGCAGGCCGGTCGATGGCGAGATCGATCGCCTCGCGCACCCGTGGGTCCTGCAGCGGGTTCTTCGGGAGGGGCGAGCCGTCCTTGGCGCTGACCTGCGGGGACTTGTCCCGCATGTCGATCTCCATGTTGAAGACATAGACGGTGTCGATCGTCGCAACCGTCAGCTTCGGGTCGCGCTTCAGCGTCGCGACGTCGGAAGACGGCGCACGCACGATGATGTCGACCTGGCCGGCCTTCAGCTGCGCGACGCGGGCGGCGTCATTGGGCAGCTCCTTGCGGACGACCTTGGCCCAGGGCTCCTTGGGCCCCCAATAGCCGTCGAACCGGTCGAGCACGAGCTGGTCCTTGGGCGTCCAGGAGACGAATTTGTAGGGCCCGGTGCCGATCGCGGCCTTGCCGGAATTGAAGGCTTCGTTGGCGTTGTCCTTGGTCAGCCCGGCAGCGGCCTTGGCCGAGACGATGAACAGGCGGATGAAGTCGTTGGGCAGGTTGGGCGCCGGGCCGTCGGTGACGATATGGACCGTCAGCGGGTCGACGATCTTCACCTCCTTGACGCGACGGACATAGATCGTCGTCGGGTTGGGGCCGGCCACGACCGGAATGCGCTCGATCGAGAACTTCACGTCCTCGGCGGTAAAATCCGAGCCGTCATGGAACTTGACGCCGGAGCGCAGCTTGAACTCCCAGACGTCGGGCGCGATCGCCTTCCAGCTCGTGGCCAGCCGCGGCTCGATCTGCAGCTTGTCGCCCGACCAGGTCAGCGTGTCGAAGACATGCTTGAGCGCTTCGGCATGGGTGCCGGTGGCGGTGAAATGGGGGTCGATCGAATCGGGTCCGGCGCGGACGCCGATCGTCAGGTTCTGCGCGAGCGCTGTTGTCGAAACGGAGCATCCCAGCAGCAGGGCCAGGGCGGCGATGCGGGTGATCTTGGTCGGTGTCATGATGCGGTTCCCTCTTTTTCTAAGTCTGTCGGCCAGGTCGGAGAAGCAATGACGAGCTTGTCCATCAACTCGCAGAGCTGGCGCTGCTCGGTTTCGCTGAGAGCCGACAGCATGGCCGTCTGCTGCTGCACCATCAGCGGCATGGTTTCCTCGAAGATCGCGCGGCCGGGCCCCGTCAGATACAGGACGAAGCTGCGCAGATCGTCGTGGTCGGTCTCGCGCCGCAACAGCCGCCGCTGCAGCAGCTTCTGGATCGATCGGCTGAGCGTGTTCTTTGGCAGACCGGATGAGGCGACGATGTTCTTGGCGGCGACGCCGTCGCGCAGGCCCACTGCATAGAGAGCGACGAATTCGGGTCGCACGAGACCATATCGCGTCTCGATCCAGCGATAGACCGGGTCGTTGAAGCGAAATGCCACGAAGTTCAGCCGGAACGACAGCCAGCACGGGTTGTCCCACAGCTTGGTGACGGTCAGCGGGTCGAGCTCGCGCAGAGCCTGCTCTCGATCCGGATCGACACGCGACAGAGCCGTCGGCGCACGCCGCATGCCCAAGCCCTCCCTGCTTCCCATTTAGTTCCAAATGGAACTTGACGCTGTCGTAGGGCAGAGTCAAGGATGCTGGATTGAAGATGATGGCGCATCGGCGGTCCGGCAAACCATTTTTCTGCCGATGGCGCGACGATCGTCGAAAGTCGTCCGAAATGCCGAGTTGTTGCAAGCAAGGATCAGGCCGTGCGTGTCGCGCAGATGAACTGGATGCAGATCGAGGCGCAGGCGAAGCGCGATGATCGCTGCGTCCTGCCGCTGGGCTGTGTCGAGCAGCACGCTTTTCTCAGCCTCGCGACCGATGCGATCCTGGCCGAGAAGGTCGCCGCCGACGCTGCCGAGCCGCTCGGTATCCCGGTCTTCCCGGTTCTGGCCTATGGCATGACGCCGAGCTTTGCTGCCTATCCCGGCACGATCTCGCTGCGCATGAGCACCTATGTCGCCGTGATGGAGGACATGCTCGAGGCGTTCTATCGCTCGGGCTTCCGCCGCATCGTGCTGGTCAACGGCCATGGCGGCAATTCACCTGTGATGACGCTGGCGACCGAGTGGATGGGCCGGCAGACCGATGCCAGCGTCCGGCTGCACAACTGGTGGGCCGGCCCGCGTTTTCAGGCAGCGGTGCAGGCGGTCGATCCGGCCGCGTCCCACGCTTCCTGGATGGAGAACTTCCCCTGGACGCGGCTCGAGGGCGTCACCATGCCCGACGGGTTCAAGCCGCCCTTCAATGCGCCGCTCTACCAGGCAGCCAACCCGGCCCGGAGGCGCGAAATCCTCGGGGACGGCAATTTTCACGGCCGCTACGAGCGCTCCGACAACGAGATGCTCAGCCTCTGGCAGGTCGGCGTCGAGGAGACGCAGGCCGCGATGACGGAGAACTGGCCGTGACAGGCCTTCCTTCCACCAGCCCTCATCCTGAGGAGCCGCGTCAGCGGCGTCTCGAAGGATGTTCCAGCGCGCTCTGGAACATCCTTCGAGACGCGCCTGCGGCGCTCCTCAGGTTGAGGGCTGTGGGACGTGGCCTGCGGGTAGCGTCATGCTAGGTCATATCCTCGGCCGGCTCGGGCAGGCGCTCCTTGTCATGCTCGTCATGTCGGCGCTGGTCTTCGTCGGCGTCTATGCCATCGGCAACCCGATCGACGTGCTGATCGGCCCCGATGTCAGCCAGGACATCCGGCTGGACACGATCGCGCGCTACGGGCTCGATCAGCCGCTCTACGTGCAGTATTTCACCTTCCTCGGGCGCATCCTGCAGGGCGATTTCGGGCGCTCTTTCGTCTTCGGCATGCCGGTGCTCGATCTCATCCTGTCGCGCCTGCCGGCAACGCTGGAGCTGACGCTGGCGGCGGTCTGCGGCGCGGCGCTGATCGGCATCCCCGCCGGGATCTATGCCGGCTACCGCCCCGACGGTCTCGCCGCCAAGGCGATCATGACGATCTCGATCCTCGGCTTCTCGGTGCCGACTTTCTGGATCGGGCTGGTGCTGATCATCGCCTTTGCCGTCGAGCTGCAATGGCTTCCCGCCGGCGGGCGCGGCGAGACCTTCGCGGTCTTCGGCGTCGAATGGAGCTTCCTGACCGCCAACGGTCTCAGCCATCTCCTGCTGCCGGCGGCCAATCTCGCCTTCTTCAAGCTCGCTTTGATGACGCGGCTGGCGCGGGCGGGCACCCGCGAGGCGATGCTGTCGGACACCGTGAAATTTGCGCGCGCCGCCGGCCTGTCCGAATGGACGGTGCTGCGTCGGCATGTGTTGCGGCTGATCGCCATCCCGCTGGTCACGGTGTTCGGCCTCGAATTCGCCTCGACGCTGGCCTTTGCCGTCGTCACCGAGACGATCTTCTCCTGGCCGGGCATCGGCAAGCTGATCATCGATTCAATCACCTCGCTCGACCGACCGGTGATGGTCGCCTATCTGATGCTCGTCTCCTTCGTCTTCATCATGATCAATTTCCTCGTCGATCTCGCCTATGTCGGGCTCGATCCGCGGCTGCGCCGGGCGGGTTCGAGATGAGTCAGGCCTTGCCCACGAAAGAGCCCTTGCCCGCCAAAGAGGTCTCGCCAACCGCACGCTTCTGGGCCGAGTTTCGCGAGAGCAAGGTCGCGGTCGGCGCGCTGGTCGTCGTGGTGCTGATGCTCGGGGTCGCCATCTTTGCGCCGTTGGTCGCCCCGCAGAACCCCTACGACCTCGCCAATCTCGTCCTGATGGATGCCCGCCGCCCGCCGGGCTTCATCGGCTCGGCCGGCTACACCCATATCCTGGGCACGGACGCGCAAGGGCGCGATCTGTTCTCGGCGATCCTGTACGGCCTGCGCATCTCACTGCAGATGGGGCTGATCGCCGGCTCGCTCGCCTTTACCGTCGGCGTGACGCTCGGCGTCGGCGCGGCCTATCTCGGCGGTCGCTGGGAGGCCTTCATCATGCGCGTGGTCGATCTTCAGCTCGCCTTTCCGGCCATCCTGCTGGCGCTCGTCCTGTCCGCCCTGCTCGGCCAGGGCAAGACGCAGCTCATCGCGGCGCTGGCGGCCGCGCAATATGCCTATTTCGCCCGCACGGCCCATGGCGCCGCGTCCGCCGAGCGCAGCAAGGATTATGTCGAGGCTGTGCTCTCGACGCCGCTGCCGGCCTGGCGCGTGGTGCTCAAGCATATTTTCCCCAACTGCCTGCCGCCGCTGATCGTGGTTGCGACCGTACAGGTGGCAAGCGCCATCGCGCTGGAGGCGACGCTCTCCTTCCTCGGCGTCGGCCTGCCCGTCACCGAACCCTCGCTGGGCATGCTGATCTCGAACGGCTTCCAGTACATGCTGTCTGGCCGCTACTGGATCTCGATCTATCCGGGCATCGCTCTGATCGTGCTGATCGTTGCCATCAACCTCGTCGGCGACCGCATCCGCGATCAGGTCAATCCGAGGCTGAAGCGATGAGTGCCGAGGCGCTGCCATTGCTGCAGGTCACCGACCTCGCCACCTGGTTCCATGCCCGCGCCGGCGTGGTAAAGGCGGTCGATGGCGTCTCCTTCAGCCTGAAGCGCGGCGAGGTCATGGGCCTCGTCGGTGAATCCGGCTCGGGCAAGAGCATCACCGGCTTTTCGATCATCGGCCTGCTCGATCTGCCCGGCCGGATTGAGCGCGGCTCGATCAAGCTGGAGGGTCGGGAACTCGTCGGCCTCCCACCGGGGGAACTCCGGGCTATTCGCGGCAAGGCGATCTCGATGGTCTTCCAGGACCCGATGATGACGCTGAACCCGATGCTGACCATCGGCGACCAGATCGGTTTGGCGCTGGAGGCGCATGAGAGCGTCTCAGGCGCGGAGAAGCGGCGGCGGTCAATCGCCGCGCTCGCCCAGGTCCGCATCCCCGAGCCCGACATCAAGATCGATTTCTACCCTCACCAGTTTTCCGGCGGCATGCGCCAGCGCGTCGCCATCGCGATTGCGCTGCTCCACCGACCCAGATTGATCATATGCGACGAGCCGACGACCGCGCTCGACGTTTCCATCCAGGCCGAAATCCTCGCCGAGATGAAGGAACTGGTCGCCGAGCTCGGCACCGCCCTGATCTGGATCAGCCACGACCTCGCCACCGTCGCCTCGATCGCCGACCATGTCTGCGTCATGCGCTACGGCAAGATCGTGGAGGCCGGCCCCGTGCTCCAGGTTCTGACCAGGCCTCAGCACCCCTACACGCAAGGCCTGCTCGACTCCTTGCCGTCCCGCGCCAAGCCCGGCGCGATGCTGGCGCGCGGCGCCGGCACGGATGCCGCGCCGCCGCCGCGTCTGCCACGTCAGGCGGAATCGGGCCGGCGCAGCGCCGATCTCCCCTATGTCGTCATCGAGAATGTCGCCAAGCGCTTCCAGCGCAAGTCGGGCGTGTTGCGGCTGCTCGCGCAGAAGGCGGGGCTGGCCGGGCCCTTGCCGCTGGTGCAGGCGGTGGATGCCGTCAGCCTGTCGATCGCGCGCGGCGAGGCGCTCGGGCTCGTCGGCGAGTCCGGCAGCGGCAAGTCGACGCTCGGCCGCATGGTCGCCGGCATCTATGCGCCCGACAGCGGCCATGTCCTGCTCGACGGCGAGCGCGTGATGAGCGAAGGCGAGGCGCCCCACAAGATCACGACGCGCATCCAGACAATCTTCCAGGACCCCTTCGCCTCGCTGAATCCGCGCATGCGGATCGGCGACAGCATCAGTGAAGGGCCGCTCGCCCATGGCCTCGTCGGGCGGGCCGAGGCCGTGACTTACGTCGCGCAGTGGCTTGCGGCGGTCGGGCTCGATCCCGCCTTCGCCGGGCGCTACCCGCACCAGTTCTCCGGCGGCCAGCGCCAGCGCGTCGCAATTGCCCGTGCGCTCGCCATGCAGCCCGATGTCGTGGTCTGCGACGAGCCGGTGGCCTCGCTCGACGTCTCGATCCAGGCGCAGATCATCAACCTGCTGATCCGGCTGCGGCAGGAACTCGGCCTGACGCTGCTCTTCATCTCTCACGATCTCTCGGTGGTGCGCCATCTCTGCGACCGCGTCGCGATCATGCATCGCGGCCGTATCGTCGAGAGCGGCCCGGCCGGCGAGGTCTACGACAACCCGCGCGACGATTACACGAAGAGGCTTTTGGCGGCGGTACCGGTACTGCCTGTGGCGTGAACCCGTGCGGTCATTCTCGGGCGATGCGCAGCGCAGACCCGAGAATCTCCGGCCAGAGATGCTCGGGTCAAGCCCGAGCATGACGAGCTCGAAATAGGAGACATCCCATGTCCGAACCCGAACTCCTCCCCTGGCAGTGGCCGGAAGAGACCTGGCGCGCCAAGGTCGACCGCGTCCGCGCCGGCCGCAATCTGAAGCCGGCGAAATGGAAGAATGGCGCGCGCTGCGCCGTGGCGCTCTCCTTCGACGTCGACCACGAGACCAACGAACTGCGCGATGGCGGCAAGTCGGTCGGGCGTCTGTCCTGGGGTCAGTATGGCAACCGCGTCGGCATGCCCCGCATCCTCGATCTGATGAAGAAGGAGGACATCCACGCGACCTTCTTCGTGCCGGCCGTCACCGCTTTGCTTTATCCCGACGAACAGCGCCGCGTCATCGCGGAAGGTCACGAGATCGGCCTGCATGGCTGGATTCACGAGGTCAACACCGCCGTTCCGCCCGAGGCCGAGCGCGAACTGCATCTGCGCTCTGCCGACACGCTGGAAAAAATCACCGGCGTCCGGCCGGTGGGCATGCGAACACCGTCCTGGGACTTCTCCGAGGTGACGCTGGCGATCGAGCGCGAACTCGGCCTGCTCTACGACTCATCGCTCTTCGCCGATGACGACCCCTATGAGATCGTCGAGAAGGGCGAGCCCACCGGCATGGTCGAACTGCCGGTCGAGTGGATCCGCGACGACGCGGTCTATTTCAACATGAACCGCTTCCAGGCGCTGCGGCCGTATACGGCGCCCGAGGCCGTGTTCGACATTTTCCGGCGCGAGTTTGACCGCGCCTATGAGGAGGGCGGGCTGTTCCTTCTGACGATGCACCCGCATGTCATCACCTACCGCTCGCGCATCTGGATCCTCGAAAAGCTGATCGCGCATATCAAGGAGATGCCGGATGTCTGGTTCGCCAGCCATGCCGAGATCGCTGCGTTCGTGAAGGCGGAATCCGGCATCTGAAAGCGATGATCCACGCCGGGCCTGATTGACGCCCGGCGTGGATGACGGCCAACGAGGCCTATGCCGCCTGTGGCGCTCCCACGATGGTCAGCCCGGAGCGCTGGGCGAAGAGCCGCGCCAGCGGGCTTTCATGCTTGGCGGCCAGACGCTCCCCGGCCAGAGCGCGGGCCAGCGGCTCGTCTCCGGCACGCAGCGCGGCCTCGATCAGCGTCAGTTCGATCACGTCGCGCTGGGCATTGCTGCCGCCGAAGCGCGCCGCGATGTGACGCACCGGGCGGATCAGCCTGACCGCTTCGGCATAGCGCCCCTCGCCAAAGGCGGCGAAGGCCCGCATCAGCGGATAGCCGACATCCTGAGTGAAGCCGGCATTGTCGCTGGCCGAGAGCATCGCGATCGGTTGTTGCGCCAGGACCGCTTCGATGAGATCGCGCCGCCCCGCGCCGATGAAAGCCATCAGCCCATGCAGGTCGTTGAAGGCGTAGAGCCCCGCCGACCATGTCGCCTGATAGCGCTCGACCAGCTTGGTCCAGCGGTCGCCGACATCGATGCCGCGCAGGTGTAGTCGCCACAGCATGGCAGACGCATCGACCAACTCGAGCATCTGCACCTGCATGCCGCCGCAGATCGGCCCGTCCACCAGATCCAGCACCTCGTCGATCTGGCCGAGTTCGAGGTGATACAGCGCCAGATGCCACCAGTTGTGGACCGCCAGGAAGCTTCCTTCCGTCCAGGTCGCGATGTCGTCGCGCATGAAGGCGATGCCCTCGTCATGGCGCCCCTGCATCTCCAGCACGTGCGCGACCGCGTGCCGGGCCCAGCCATCGGCAGGCGCGGCGGCAAGCGCGGCGCGGCCTTGGCGCTCGGCCAGCGCGTATTCGCCGTTTTCCTCGAGCCCGAAGGCGTGCATGCCGAGCATGGCATGGTGCGAGGCCATGTCTGGCGACCAGGCCGGCAGGGCCCGCGCGATGCGGTTCTTCAACAGCCGCGCATTGCCGGTGAAGAAGTCGAGCTGGTGCCCGGCGATCAGGGCGAGCAGGTCGCGCGGATTCTGGATCGCGACATCCTCGATCACGCGCGACGCCTCGTGCCAGCGCCCTTCGCTGAGATGGGACAGAGCGGCGAGATGGCCACGCTCGCGTTCCGTCGCCGGGAGTGCGAGCGCCCGCTCGATCGTTTGGCGCGCGACCGGGATGCCAGCCGGCTCGGTGCCGAGCAGATAGAGCCAAGCCTGAAGCGCATGGGCCATGACGAAGCCGGGCTCGTCGCGCATCAGCGTCTCGGCGGCGCCGACCGGATCGCCCGAGAAGATCGCGAACTGGGAAACCGCCTGCGACAGGGCTTCGGCGGCACTGTGGCTCGCGCCCGAAAGCGCGTTGCCGTGATGGTCGTGGGAAAACATCAGTCTGATACCTTGTGGTGGGGTGGGGAAACGTGTGGGTAGCCGGCGGCGTCAGCGCCCGCCGCGCAGCGCGCGGGCGATGGCGGCGTCGATCTCGGGCCGGCTCAGGCCGATATCCCGGAGCGTGCGGTCATCAAGGACCGACAATTCGCGGGCGATCTGGCGATTGCGCCGCCGCTGCGCTGTCTTGTGGCGGAAAACGGCAAATCCGGTCCCGAGCCGCGAGAGCCAGTTCCAGCGCTTCTGTTCAGCAGCGTCGCTGTCCAAAGGTCTGCTGACGTCGAAGCGGGCCTGCTCGCCGAGCAGGGTGGGCGTCACGGCCAAGGCGGCCGGCAGCGAGGGAGCAAGAGTCCGAATGCTGGGCCGGACTTTGCACGCCTGCCGCGCCGGCCCGGTGCAGCCCGTGCAGTCGTCGTGTCTGTGCGCATACATGGTGGTGTTCCTTCCAAACGATCCGCGCCCCGGACTGGGGCGGCGTGGTCGGAAAGAGGATTTACGGGGTGGGCCGGCGTTTGCCTGTTTCGTGCGGAACAGTCGAAAACGGGCGCCAAGGGCCCTTGCCGAGGCTGCTGCAAGGCCTGGCGGATTGCATCGACGTTGTCTCCGGGCGGAACCAAGCCCGATTTCCGCCGTTTTTGGTTCAGGACCGGTTCAGTGCCTCCAGCGCGTTCTTGGTCGCAGTTGAACTGGAAAACGGATTTCATGATGCGCACCAAGAACTGGCTTCTGGTCGGGACAATTCTCCCCGCCGTCGCTCTGGCGCAGGGCGGCCTCGCAGCGCCCGCGACGACGCTTCCCCCTTCCTTTGAACTCGCCCAGGCGCCGCCTGCGGCCGATGGCGAGCCCGGGCGGCCTCGCCGCGAGCGTGCCCCCGGCGTGCCGCGTGCCCC